>NZ_BCPO01000079.1:0-163207 GCF_016586105.1 Burkholderia sp. E168m15 | reverse complement strand
GGGCGGGCGAACCGGAACGGAGCGCAAGGGCGGATACGGCATGACTGGAGACATCGGGCGGATCGTGGCCGGACACGATGGTCGGGCCGTCAAACATCATATGAATGGCGGCCGGGACGCGGTCCGGGCCGGTGGTCGGGCACGCACATTTTAGGGCGGCGGCAGTGCGGTTCGGGGACGTCGCGACCGGGTTTTGTAACCGATTGTATGGCGCCGGCCGAACGGTTTCGCGGGGTCGGTCCATTTCCATCCGAAGCGGCTCAAGCGTCTCGTGCCTTCGCGTCCGAAACGGGCTGTCGCGGCGGCTCGCCAGTCTTGTAACCATTCGCGGTATACGCCCCGATACCCTTCGTCTAGAATCCGCGTAACTTTTACAAACAATCCCCCAACGACGCAGGCGGGGAAGCCGGCAGAGGCCGGAGGGACGGAGATTTGCACGCGCCGGGCGTGCACGACGGTTGCCGTTTCCGGGCGCCTCCCGCTGCCATGGGCCGCCTGCACGCACGCATGATGAACGCACTGGAACAAGAGCTCGCCACGCTGATCATCGGCGAACTGAATCTCGAAGACGTCCCGCTCGACACAGTGACGGCCGACACCCCGCTGTATGGCGAAGGGTTCGGGCTCGACTCCATCGACATCCTGGAAATCGCGCTGCTGATTTCGAAGAAATACGGCTTCGAACTGCGCTCGGACAATCCGGACAACCAGACAATCTTTGCGACGCTCGGTGCGCTGGCTGCCTACGTCGCCGCGCATCGCACGAAGTGACGGCGGCGCTCGGCGGACGATGCGCGGCGGCAGCGATCGAGGGGAACACGCGATGAACGGAGCAAGGCGATGCGGGCGCTCGTGACGGGCGGCAGCGGCGCACTCGGGCAGGCGATTTGCACGGCGCTCGCGCAGGCCGGCCATGAAGTGTGGGTGCATGCGAACCGCCATCTCGAGCAGGCGCAGGCCGTCGCGCAACGGATCGTCGCGGCCGGCGGCGCCGCGCACGCGATCGCGTTCGACGTGACCGACGCCGATGCGACGCTCGCCGCGCTGAAGCCGTTCATCGACGAGACGCCGGTGCAGATCCTCGTCAACAACGCGGGCATTCACGACGACGCGCCGATGGCCGGCATGTCGCGCCAGCAATGGCACAGCGTGATCGACGTGACGCTCAACGGCTTTTTCAACGTCACGCAGCCGCTGCTGCTGCCGATGATCCGCACGCGGCGCGGGCGGATCGTCAACATCGCGTCGGTGGCCGGCGTGACCGGCAATCGCGGGCAGGCCAATTACGCGGCCGCGAAGGCGGGGCTGATCGGCGCGACGAAGTCGCTGTCGCTGGAGCTCGCGTCGCGCGGCATCACCGTGAACGCGGTGGCGCCCGGCATCATCGCGTCGCCGATGGCCGACCAGGCGTTTCCCGCGGAACGCATCAAGCAGCTCGTGCCCGCGCAGCGCGCGGGCCGGCCCGACGAAGTCGCGGCGATGGTCGCGTATCTGGTATCCGACGCCGCGGCCTATGTGACGGGGCAGGTGTTGTCCGTCAACGGCGGGCTCGCATGACGAAGCGCGCCGCATTCGCCTGACGTAACGCAACGCGGCGCAGGGCCGCGTGGTCGCGCGGCCTGCGCCGCATAGTGAGGAAATCGAAGTGTCCGTGCATCCAGTCGACGCCGAACGGCGCCCGTGTTCGATGTTGCCCGCCGCCGCGCCTGCGGCCGCGCCGTTCGCGCACGGCGGCGACCGCGCGTTGCGGCTCGTCCAGATGAGCGATGCGCGGCTCGTCGCGCTGCTGCACGATGCGCGCGGCCGAGGCGACGGACTCGATCGCGTGTTTCCCGGCGCGCTGGGTGCGGTGTGCATCGGCGCGGCGGGAACCCCGGACGCGTCGCGCGCGGCGGCCATGGCGCGGATGCTGACCGATGCCGCGCCCGGCCTGCCGGTCGCGCCGGTGCAGATGGCGCTGCTCGGCGCCGAAGTCGCACCGGGCGAGGCCGTCTGCGAACTGTGGCAGTGCGATGCGCACGACCTGCGCGGCGAACGGCGCGGTCCACTGCATTACCGCTACAGTGAAGCGGCGGGGCTCGTGTTCGGCAGCCTCGTCGTGCACGAGACGGACGCGGCTTACGACGCGTCGCGCGACGGCGGCACGCCGCTCGAACGCGCGACGTTCGATGCGTACCGCGCGCTGTTCGACCTGCTCGATACGCTCGGCATGCCGCATCCGCTGCGGATCTGGAACACCGTGCCGGCGATCAATGCGGTGCAGTTCGGCGTCGAGCGCTATCGTCAATTCAATATCGGCCGTCAGCGCGCATTCGACGCGTGCCGCCGCGCATTGACGGGCGGCGTGCCGGCCGCGTGCGCACTCGGCTCGGTCGAGGCGGTCGCGGGCGATGCGTCGCCGGCCGCGCCGCTCGCGATTCATTTCCTCGCGAGCCGCACGCCGGCCGACTCGATCGAGAATCCGCGCCAGGTCAGCGCGTATCACTATCCGGCGCAGTACGGCCCGCGTGCGCCGACGTTCGCGCGCGCCGCCGCGTGGGCCGACGGTGAAGCGAAGCCGGTGCTGTTCGTCTCGGGCACCGCGAGCATCGTCGGGCACCGCACCGTGCATCGCGGCGACGTCGTCGCGCAGACGCGCGAGACGGTCGCGAACCTCGCGGCCGTGCTCGAGCAGGCCGCGCGGCAGGGGCACGGGCCGTTCTCGCTCGCGGACCTCGGCTACCGCGTCTACGTGCGCGACGCAGGCGACACCGCGGCGCTGGCCGCGATCGGCCGCGTGCTGCGCGAGGCCGCCGGTCCTCACGTGCGGCCGCTGTTCGTTCATGCGGACGTGTGTCGCGACGACCTGCTGGTCGAGATCGAGGCCAGCGCCGGTCATGCGATGGAGTGGCTGTCATGAAGCGCGAGAGCCTCACGATCCGGCAACCGGTCCGGCCCGCGGCCGGTGTCGACGAAGCGTGCCGGCGTTCGTCGGCGAGTCATACACTTTTGTCAGGATCTCCGTCTTCGTCATCGGCTGTTCCCATGTCCAAGCTGCACGCGTCGTCCACCCATCTCGTCCTGATTCCGAGCTACAACCCGGGCGCCAAGGTCGACACGACCGTGCGCAATGCCCGTGCGCAGTGGAACCCGGTGTGGGTCGTCGTCGACGGCAGCACCGACGGCAGCGCCGAACGGCTGCAGGCGATGGCCGAGCGCGATCCCGGCCTGCGCGTGATCGTGCTGCCGGAGAATCGCGGCAAGGGCGCCGCGGTGCTCGCGGGGCTCGACGCGGCGGCCGCGAGCGGCTTCACGCACGTACTGACGATGGATTCCGACGGCCAGCATCCGGCCGACCTGATTCCCGCCTTCATGGCGGCATCGCAGGCCGCGCCCGACGCGATGGTGCTCGGCGTGCCGAAGTTCGACGCGAGCGCGCCGCAGTTGCGCGTGCAGGGGCGCCGGTTGTCGAACGCGTGGGCCGACCTCGAGACGCTGTGGGCCGGGATCGGCGATTCGCTGTACGGTTTTCGCGTCTATCCGGTCGCGCCGCTGACGGCGATCATGCGGCGCCAGCCGTGGATGCGCGGCTTCGACTTCGATCCCGAAGCGGCCGTGCGGCTGTGCTGGGCCGGTGTGCGCCCGATCCGCATCGACGCGCCGGTGCGCTATTTCGGCCGGCACGAAGGCGGTGTGTCGCACTTTCACTACGGCCGCGACAACGCACTGCTCGCGTGGATGCACCTGCGCCTGTTCACCGGCTTCGCGATGCGGCTGCCGATGCTGGTCGCACGCCGCCTGACGCGTCGCCGCGACCAGACGGCCTGAGCGACGGCCCGCCCGCTTTCCTTCCCGGCCGGCGCGCCGGCCGCGGCGATTGCCCCGCTTTTCGTCGCCAATCCGGGGCCGGATCGCCACGTCATGTCAATCCACTGAGTAATGAACGTGTCATCCGATGTAAACATCTGGTAATTTTCTGCCGGATTATGCAAAATCGCCGCTCCCAAATACAACTATCGAGGGATTCCGGGATGCAACTCAAGAAAGCGGTGGCGGCGTGTGGCGTGGCGTTTCTGTTGAGCGCGTGCGGCGGGGTGCAGAGCCTTGACGCGAACAGCCTGACGTCGGCGGGGACCAACCTGTACAAGGCAGCGACGCTGTCGGACAGCGACATCGCCGCGCTGTCGAACGAATCGTGCAAGTCGAGCGACGCCGAATCGAAGATCGCGCCGGCCAACAGCGCCTACGCGAAGCGCCTGACGAAGGTGATGAAGGGCTTCGGCGACATGACGCTGAACGGCCAGAAGATCAACTACAAGGTCTACGTGACCAAGGACGTCAACGCGTGGGCGATGGGCAACGGCTGCGTGCGCGTGTACAGCGGCCTGATGGACATGATGAACGACGACGAGCTGCGCGGCGTGATCGGCCATGAAATGGGCCACGTCGCACTCGGCCACTCGAAGAAGGCAATGCAGACGGCATACGCGGTGAGCGCGGCGCGCAGCGCGGCCGGCGCGGCATCGCCGGGCGTGGCGGCGCTGTCGAGCTCGCAGCTCGGCGACATCACCGAGAAGTTCATCAACGCGCAGTTCTCGCAGTCGCAGGAAAGCGCGGCCGACGACTACTCGTTCGACCTGATGAAGCAGAAGGGCATGAGCCAGAAGGGCCTCGTCACCGGCTTCCAGAAGCTCGCGCAGATGGACGGCGGCCAGAGCTCGATGATGAGCTCGCACCCGTCGTCGGCGAGCCGCGCGCAGCACATCCAGGATCGCATCGCGAAGGGCAGCTGATCCCGCGGCCGATCGCCGGCCGTCAGCGCCGGCGATCGGCAAGCGACATGAAGCAACCCACGCTCGCTCGGGCGTGGGTTTTTTGTTTTTTCGGCATGCACGTCGCCCCTTACCAGCTCGAAACCGCGCACGCGAAGGACGACGCGGCCGTCGAAGCCGCGACCCACGCGAAGCTGCACGAGGCGATCGCGTTGGCGTCGGACAACACGATGTTCCTGCATCTACATACGAGCGTGATCGGCATGCTGCGCGAGCACATCTCCATCGACGTGACCGGATGACGATGGAGGACGAGCAGGCATCCGAGTTGCTGTCATTGCAGCACACGGGGCGTGTACGAGGCGATTTGCGCGCACCGGCCCGAAGAGGCGCGCACCGCGATGCAGACGCATATCGGCTGCGTGCGCAGCCATTTCGAACGGGAGCGGCGCACCGTGAGATTGGTTGGATCTGCGCTGGTGCCCGCAGGAGCGGCGACCGGTCGCGCATCACGCATCACGCATCACGAACCGCCGTGCATGACGCACGTGGCGGCGGTGCGGCGCGGCATGCGGGGGCCGCTCGATTGACCCGCTCGTCGGGCGCCCACTAGAATCGTCCGGAACCGCCTGTCAGCCGCGCGCCGCGGCCATGATGTGCCCATTGATCCGACTGTCGAGGAAGCTTCCGTGCTCACATCCTTGATCCGGCGCGCGCCGGCCGCGCTGTCGTGGCGCGCCGCATGCCGCCAGGCCCGCGCGCTGGTCGTCTGCGCGCTGCTGCCGCTCGCCGCATGCGCGACGCATCCGCCCGCCACCTCGCTCGATCGCCCCGTCTCCCATGCGTTGTCGGCGGAAACCGCCACGCCGCTGCGCGATGCGCTGGCCGCGCCGGAAGCCGCGCATCCCGGGCAGTCGGGCTTCCGGCTGCTGGCCGACGGCGCCACCGCATTGCAGATGCGCATCGCGCTTGCGCGTGCGGCGACGAAGACGCTCGACATGCAGTACTACATCGCGACCGAGGACACGACCGGCAAGCTGCTGCTGGGCGCGGCGCTGTACGCGGCCGATCGCGGCGTGCGCGTGCGGATGCTGGTCGACGACCTGAACTTCCACGATATCGACCGCGTGATGGCCGCGCTGAATACGCACCAGAACATCGAGATCCGCGTGTTCAACCCGTTCGGCGCGTCGCAGCGCGGCATGATGGAGCGCACGGCCAACTTCTTCACGCGGATCGACAGCTTCACGCGCCGGATGCACAACAAGGCGATGATCGCGGATAACCAGCTCGCGATCGTCGGCGGCCGCAATCTCGGCGACGAATACTTCAGTGCGAGCCCGACGCTGCAGTTCCGCGATCTCGACGTGCTGGCGGCCGGCCCCGTGACGAGCGACATCTCGAAGAGCTTCGACGACTACTGGGCGAGCGCGAGCAGCTACCCGTTGCGCGTGCTGAATCATCAGACGTTCGATCCGAAGGATCTCGACGCGATGCGCGACGAGCTGCGCGATCACTGGCGCAAGAACGCCGATCCGTACAACGCGAAACCGCTGAACGCGACGCCGCTCGCCCGGCAGATCGCGCGCGACGAACTCGAACTCGTGTGGGCACCGGCCGAATTCAAGGTCGATGCGCCGGACAAGGTCGCGCGGCCGACCGGCACGTACGTGAGCCCGCCGATGCAGCGCCTGGCCGAGCTGACGCGCGGCGCGCAGAAGGAATTCCTGGCGTTTTCGCCGTACTTCGTGCCGCACGACGCCGGCGTGAAGATCCTCGGCGACACGGTCGCGCGCGGCGTGCGCGTCGCGATCGTGACGAACTCGCTCGCGGCGACCGACGCGGTCGCGGTGCAGTCGGGCTATGCGCCGTATCGCGTGCCGCTGCTGCAGCGCGGCGTCGAGCTGTACGAATTCAAGTCGCAGCCGGACCAGCAGCCCGCGCGGCTGTTCGGTTCGCGCTCGCGTGCGAGCCTGCATGCGAAGGCGTACGTGATCGACCGGCAAATCCTCGTGATCGGCTCGCTGAACCTCGACCCGCGCTCCGCGCACCTGAACACCGAGCTCGCGCTCGTGATCCACAGCCCGGTGCTCGCGCAGCAGGCCGCGGCGATCTTCGCGCGCGTGACGCAGCCGGACGAAAGCTACCGCGTCACGCTCGCGAAGCGGACCGACGGCGGTCCGCCCGCGCTCGAATGGACGGGCACCGAAGGCGGTCAGACCGCCACCTATCACGTCGACCCGCATGCGGGGCTGCTGCGCAACGTGATGACGGGCATCTTCACGCTGCTGCCGGTCGACGACCAGCTGTAAGGGCACGAACGGCTCCGGCAAAACCCGCGATACCGGTGCGCGGGGAAAGGTGATATGGTTGTGCGCGCAACTATAAGCGAATCGAGAAGAGGCGCTGCCGAGCTGCTCGCACAATGCGGGCCGGAACGGCGCCGACCGACGCGCCGCCACACGTGCGTGATACGCACCTCGCACCGCGCCCGGCGCCTGCACACGATGGACGATGCGCACCGCCATTCGCCCGGGGCCGCGCGCCCCGCAACCGGGGTTCCCCATGCAACGTGTACCGAACCAGCCGTTCACGCGTCCCGCGCGCTTCTCCGAAGCCGAATGGCAGGCGCGGGTGCAGCTCGCGGCCGCCTACCGCATCTTCGATCATCTCGGCTGGACCGAGCTGATCTACAACCATATTTCGCTGCGCGTGCCGGGCGAGGACGGACATTTCCTGATCAACCCGTTCGGGCTCCATTACCGCGAGGTGTGCGCGTCGAATCTCGTGAAGATCGACATCGACGGCAACGTGATCGGCCACTCCGACTGGCCGATCAATCCGGCCGGTTTCACGTTCCACGGCGCGATCCATGCGGCGCTGCCCGATGCGCACTGCGTGATGCACGTGCACACGACGCCGACGATGGCCGTGTGCTGTTCGCGCGACGGGCTGTCGTTCTCGAATTTCTATTCGGCGCAGCTGTACGGGAAGATCGCGTATCACGACTTCGAAGGCATCACCGTGCATCTCGAGGAAGGTCGGCGCATCGTCGAGAGCGCGGGCGGGCGGCCCGTGCTGCTGCTGCGCAACCACGGCCCCGTGACGATCGGCGCGACGCTCGCGCAGACGTTTTCGCTGATGTGGCTGCTCAACCGCGCGTGCGAGGTGCAGATCGCGACGCATGCGATCGGCGCGGCGCTGCCGATTGCGCCGCCCGTGCTCGAAGCGTGCGTGCGCGATTCGCTGAATTTCGATCCGAAGCATGGCGCGGGACAGGACGCGTTCGACGCGCTGCAGCGTATCGTCGACCGGATCGATCCGGGCTACCGCGCGTGACGCGGGCGGCGCGCCCGATGAGTGCGCCCGACTAGAACCGGTAGCCGACACCGGCCTGGATCACATCGGTATCGCGGTCGTAGCGCGTGACCACGCGGTTCCACGTGATACGTGTGAGCCAGCGGTCGGAAATCCGGTAACTGGCCGAGATCGACACGATGCCGGAGAGGCGGCCGTCACCCGGCCCCGGCTGGCCGTCGCGGTTGCGCTGGTTGACGGTGAAGTACGCGCCGGCGCCGGCCGACAGCGTGACCTTGTCGTTCAGGAACGCGCGCGTGAGCCACAGCTGGGACGCGATGCCGTTGCGGCGGACCGCCTGCTTCGCGCCTTCGTACATCCACGTCGCGGTCCAGTCGATCGAACGCGTGAGGCCGCGCCGGTATTCGAGGCTGCCGCCGAGCGTCGACGGCGACGAGCGGCTGTTCAGAATCGTCTCGCCGAGCATCGCGGTGACTTCGTTGTGCGTGACCTTGCGGGTGCGCGGCAGCGCGGTGTCGCGCGGGCCCGGCGTGTCGGGCGCATCGAGCTGGTAGCCGACACCGAACATCACCGATGTCGTGTCGGGCCCGCTGAACACGTGCGCGCGGTTGACCTGAAGCTGCGCGATCCAGCGGTGCGACGTGTAGTACGCGGCGCGCACGCTCATCAGTACGCCCCAGCCATGCGTATTCGAATACCCGCGGCCTTCGGCGGCCGGCACCGTGTCGAAGTAGCGATACGGGCCCGCGCCGGCCGACAGCACCAGGCGGCGGTTCTCGAGCGGCACGCGGCCCCAGAACTGCACCGCCTGGCCGTCGCGGTGGTGATTCGGAATATGCCCTTCGTTGTACCACGTGAAGCCGAGCGCGGTATGCGGGCTCAAGCCTTCCTGGTAATCGAACGCCCACGAATACGTGCGTTGCCCGCCGCCCCACAGCGGGCCGGTGAACAGCGAGAACTCCTGCGCGTCGGCGGGCGCGCCGTAAAGGGCGGCGACGGAGCAGAGACCCGCCAGCAGCGGACGGACACGGACGGGGCGGGTCGGGCAGGGCATCGGGGGACGGGCCGGCACGGTTCACTTTCCAGTCACGACAACACGCGAGCATTTTCCTGCGCAGGAAAACACGTGTCGACCCGGGTTGGCGCAATAACGTATTACACGTATCGCGACAACATGCGGGTACGCTGGCTCGTCCTGGTGACTGGCGGGACGCGCGTCGGTCGCGTGGTGTACGCGAAGAGAAATGCTTCGTGCTGCTTGGTAATGGAGAGAACGGAAAAGCGGAATCCGCGTGCGGCATGCCGCGTGTCGTTCGGGACACGCAAAAAAACGCGGCCGGGGCGGCCGCGTGAATACTCGCAGACTCCTTCGGACGAAGGAAACAAGCAACTGTGAAACGAAGTGTAGCGAAAGGCCGCGCACGGATTCAGAGGCCATGCTGCAAAGGTCTCTTCCAGGTTCCGGCAGTCTGCCGGACCGGGCGCCGATCGACTACCATCAGGGATGACGCCGCCGCTCGCGCGGCGTACCACGTCGTACAAGGAGAATCCATGCTCAAGCTGCGTTTGCTCCAGGTCGCGTTATTGGCGGGCGTGCTGGCCGCCGGCAGCGCCGCCGCCGAAACGGTGCGCCTGTCCGCCAGTCTGCAGCCGTCGAGCGAAGTGCCGCCGACGGCGACCAAGGGCTCCGGCACCGTCGCCGCCACCTACGACACGGCCACCCACATGCTGCAGTGGACGGTCACTTACGAACACCTCTCGGGCCCGGCCACCGCCGCGCATTTCCACGGGCCCGCGCCGGTCGGCCAGAACGCCGGCGTGCAGGTGCCGATTCCGAAGGACGAACTGGCGAGTCCGATCAAGGGTTCGAAGGCGCTCACCGACGAGCAGGTCACCGACCTGATGGGCGGCAAGTGGTACTTCAACATCCATACGAAGGAGCACCCGTCCGGCGAGATCCGCGGCCAGGTGATGCCGGCGAACTGAGCGCCGGCGTTTGATGTAGAGGCACCTGTCGAGCGACGCGGGAACGTTTGAACGTACCATCGTCACACTGTGATGACGGAGTGCGTCCGATGAGTTGGCAAAGCAAGTTCGCCTGCTGGCTGCTGCGCTGGCAGTTTCGTCCGGAGACCACGCGCGAGGTGCTCGACCCCGCGCGTGCCCGGCGCTTTACCGACCTGCGGATGTTCGTGCCGCGCCGCCCGCCGTCGGGCTACCGGCTGCGGCAGTGCTATGGCGCTGGCGATGCGCCGCTGCGCGGCGAATGGCTCGAACGCACCGATGCGGCCGCGGGGCGCGGGCCGGGCCGCACGCTGCTGTATTTCCACGGCGGCGGTTACTACTTCTGTTCGACGAAAACCCATCGGCCGCTGGTGTTCGGGCTGACGAAGCGCGCGGGCGTGCGTTCGTTCTCGCTCGACTACCGGCTCGCGCCCGAAAACCGCTTCCCGGCCGCGCTCGACGATGCGCTCGCCGCGTACCGGCAACTGCTGGCGCTCGGCACGCCGCCCGAGTCGATCGTGTTCGGCGGCGATTCGGCGGGCGGCGGCCTCGCGCTCGCGACGCTCGTCGCGCTGCGTGATCGCGGCGAGCCGCTGCCGGCCGGCGCGATCCTGTTCTCGCCGTGGACGGACCTGGCCGGCACCGGCGGCACGATGCGCAGCAACGACGGCGTCGACCCGATGTTCGCGGCCGCGGCGCTGCCGAAGGCGGCGAAGCTGTATCTCGGCGACGCGCCGGCGACGCATCCGTACGCGTCGCCGTTCTACGCCGATTTCACGGGCCTGCCGCCGCTGTATATCCAGGTCGGCAGCACCGAGGTGCTGCTCGACGATTCGCGCCGCGTCGCCGAGAAGGCAAAGGCGGCCGGCGTTCAGGTTGAAATTGAGGTGTGGCCCGACATGCCGCACGTGTGGCAACTGTACGCGCCGATGGTGCCGGAAGCGCGCGACGCGCTCGACCGCGCGGCCGCGTTCCTGCGCCGCGTCGCGGTCGAACGTGCGGTTCAGCGCGCGGGCGAGGCGTCGATGGCCTGATAGGCGGCCTGGACGGCCACCGAGCCGTACTTGCGTTCGAGCCGGCGCACGGTGAAGTGGCCGTGCGCCATCTGCTGGAAGTGGTCGATGAACAGCGTGTTGACGGTCGCGCCGAGCACGGCGCCGATCGCCGGGATCGACTTCGCGGCCATCTGCTCGGTCACCTGCACCGAGAAGCGCGACGCCACCGTCTGCACGAGCTTGAAGACAGCCGCCGAGCTGTGCGCGGCGATGCCTTTCGCGGTGATGTCCGACGACGCCTTCGAGATCGCCTGCGCGAGCGCGCCGCGCAGCACGAAATAGCCGAGATCGGCGTCTTCCTCCTGCTTGTCCGGGTTGCCGCCCATGCCCAGCACGGCCAGGCATTGCAGCTGCGTATCGACCGACGTCAGGTCCTCGCCCTCGCTGCGCGCGATGTCGCACACCGAGCGGAAGATCAGCGTGGTCGTGACCGGCAGCTCGACCGGCAGCGCGAGAAAGCCGAACGCGCCGCCCGCCGCGCCGGTCGTCGCGACCGCGAGCTTGTGCAGCAGGTTGCTGGGCTTTTCAGGCTCGGCGTCCGGCGCCTGTGGCTTGCCGAGCGTGCGCAGCGCGATGTTCAGGCACTTGCGCAGCGCGAGCTGCGTCGCGTCGTTGATCTTGCCGGTCGCGAAGTCCGGCAGCCGCGCGATCATTTTCTCGACCGGCGCGCCGAGCACGCCCGTCAGCTTCATCGTCAGCGACGGGCTTTCCAGCACCTGCTTCGCGCGCCGCAGCGCGTCCCGATCCTCCGGCGAAAGCGCCGTCGCAGGGGTGATTGAAATCGGTTCCATCTTTCTCCTTGGCCTGAACAGGCCCTGAACCTATCGTCAGCCTAGATTACTCCGGCATGCTAGAATTTTGAGATTATTTGACCCGGCAAAAGTTGCATCGACAAAAAATGGCCGTTCATACCGCCGCCCACCATTCGAGCGGGCAAGTCCTGCCGTTCCGCGAATCGCTGCTCGCGATGATCGGGATCTCGTTCGTCACCATGCTGGTCGCGCTGGACCAGACGGTCGTCGGCACCGCGCTGCCGACCATCGTCGCCGAACTCCGCGGCTTCGACCTGTACGCGTGGGTCGCGACCTCGTACCTGCTCAGTTCCGTGATCACGGTGCCGATCTTCGGCCGGCTCGGCGACTATTACGGCCGCAAGCCGTTCGTGATCGCGTCGATCGTCGTGTTTACCGGCGCGTCGGTGCTGTGCGGGATGGCCAACGACATGCTGTATCTCGTGCTCGCGCGCGGGCTGCAGGGAATCGGCGGCGGGATGCTGGTCGGCACCGCGTTCGCGTGCATTCCCGATCTGTTTCCCGATTCCGTCGTGCGGCTGCGCTGGCAGGTGCTGATGAGCTCGGCGTTCGGTATCGCGAACGCGGTCGGCCCGTCGCTCGGCGGCGTGCTGACCCAGTCGTTCGGCTGGCGCTCGGTGTTCTATGTGAACCTGCCGATCGGCATCCTGTCGCTGTTCTTCGTGTGGCGCTACCTGCCGCACCTGCGCCACGTCGAGCACGACCGCAAGATGCGGCTCGACTGGCCGGGCGCGCTGTTGATCGCGCTGTCGCTCGGTGCGCTGCAACTGTTCGTCGAATGGCTGCCGAAGTACGGCGTCGCGAGCTGGGCGTCGCTGCTGCTCGTCGTCGCGGTCGCGGCGGGCATCGGCCTGTGGCACTGGGAAAAGCGCTGCGCGCAGCCGATTCTGCCGTTCGACATGTTCGGCAACCGCGCGCTGTCGGCCCTCTTCGTGCTCGCGATCCTCGCCGGTTTCTCGATGTTCTCGCTCCTGTTCTACGCGCCGTTGCTGTTCCAGGGCGGCTTCGGGATGTCGCCGAGAGAGGCCGGGCTCGTGATCACGCCGCTCGTCGTGTTCATCACGATCGGCAGCATCATGAACGGCCGCGTCGTCACGCGCATTCGCCATCCGAACACGATGCTGCACGTCGGCTTCGTGCTGTTCGCCATCGCGTGCGCGGGCGTCGTCGTGTCGACCCACACGACGCCGACCTGGATGCTGATGGCGCTGATGGTCGCGGGCGGCATCGGGCTCGGCTTCGTGCTGCCGAACCTCACCGTGTTCGCGCAGCAGACGGCCGGCCGCGAGCATCTCGGCATCGCCACGGCGCTGTTGCAGTCGCTGCGGATGGTCGGCGGGATGCTCGGCACCGCGCTCACCGGCACGCTCGTCAACCAGATGTATTCGGGCGGCGTGCGCGACGCGCTGTCGGGCGACCACGCGATGCAGTGGCACGCGCGGCTCGCCGATCCGCAGATCCTGATCGATCGCGCGGCGCAGGGCGGTCTCGTCGCGGAGTTGACGCGTGCCGGGCATAATGGCGCGCTGCTGCTGGAAGCGGCCCGCGAATCGCTGGTCGGCGCGATTCACCTGGGTGTCGCGATGGCGGCCGTCGTCGCCGTGGTGTCGGTGTGGCAGTGCCGTCGCGTGCCGCCGATCGCGCTGCGGCGCAAGATCGAACCGCACGTCGCGGCCGATTGACCGATCGGGCGAGCGATTCGACGACTCAACGATTCACCGGAACGAAATCAGCGCATGGAAGAACAGGACCGCGTCGCGATCTTGCAGCAATTCGGACGCACGTATCGCGCCTTCATGACCGCGTTCGAAGCGCACGTCGGGCAGCCGATGCCGCGCTGGCGCATCATGGTCGCGCTGCACACGATGGACGGTCATGCGTCGCAGAAGAAGCTCGTCGAAGTGCTGCGCATCGATCCGGGCGCGCTCACGCGCCAGTTGAAGTCGCTCGACGCGCTCGGCTGGATCGAGCGTGCATCGGACGCGCGCGACAACCGCGTGACCAACGTCACGCTGACGGACGCCGGCCGCGCGGCGTTCGACGCGTGCCTGCCGCGCCGCAAGGCGTTTCTCGAACAGACGATGGCGCAGTTGCCGGACGACGTGCTGAATGCGCTGTCGGGCGCGCTCGCGATGCTGGAATCGCGGATCGCGGACGTCGGGTCGACGCCAGCCGCGCGTTGACGTGCGGAGCCGGGCGGCACGTCAGCGCCGCCGGCCATCGCTTCGTTTCATTCCGAGTGGGTGCAGGTTTACAGCTCGATGCGCGTGCCGAGCAGCGCGAGGAACTGCGCGAGCCAGGCCGGATGCGCGGGCCACGCGGGCGCGGTGACGAACGGCGCGTCGGTCACGGCCGCGTCGACCGGGATGTCCGCGTATTCGCCGCCCGCGAGCTTCACCTCCGGCGCACAGGCCGGGTAGGCCGAAATGCGCTTGCCGCGGATCACGTCGGCGGCCGCGAGCAGTTGCGCCGCGTGGCAGATCGCCGCGATCGGCTTGCCGGCTTCGGCGAACTCGCGCACGAGCGAAATCACCTTCGGATCGAGTCGCAGATATTCGGGCGCACGGCCGCCCGCGATCGCGAGCGCGTCGTAGCGCGCCGCATCGACGTCGTCGAACGCCGCGTTCAGCGTGAAATTGTGGCCGGGCTTCTCGGTGTAGGTCTGGTCGCCCTCGAAATCGTGGATCGCGGTCTTGATCTTGTCGCCCGCGCGCTTGCCGGGGCAGACTGCATCGACGTGGTGGCCGACGGCCTGCAGCGCCTGGAACGGCACCATCGTTTCGTAGTCTTCGGCGAAATCGCCGGTCAGGAACAGGATCTTCTTCGCGGCCATGGCTTTCTCCAGTGAAGCAGCGTTGAAGGCCCGGTCGCGCCGTGCATGACGGCCGCGACGGGCCCCGAGGACGAAAGCGCAGTGTACTCCGGCAGATTGAAGCGCGCGTGACGGCCGCCCCGCGCGAGCGGCAGGGCGGCGCCGCGCGCGGCGGGCGTCAGAAGAAGGTTTCGACGACTTCCGTCACGCGGAACTGCGGATCGAGCACGAGCACCTGGCGCCACTTGTCGAACGTCAGGCACGGGTGCGAGATGTCGAACGCGACCATGTCGCCGACCTTCACGTCCGCGCCCGGCGGGATCTGCAGGTATGCGTGCTGGTCCATCATCCCGGTGACGGCCCAGCCTTCGGCGGCGGCGACGTTGCGCGGCGCGGTGTCGCGGCCCGGGCGGAAGTGGCGCGCCGGCTCGGGCAGGCCCGCGTCGAACGCCGCGTCGCGCTTGCCGAGCGCGACGATCGCACGGTCGGCTTCCGGCACCGACTGCACGTACGCCCACAGCTGCAGCGCCGGCAGCAGCCCTTCGCCCATCGAGCGGGCGATCGGGTTGCGCGCGAACACGTCGGTCTGCGCCTTCTTGTAGATGCCGACGTCGTGCGTCAGGTAGCAGCCCGGACGTAGCACGACTTCCGCGAAGCCCGCGTCGGACGCCTTCCTGAATTCTTCCGCGACCACGTCGTACCACGCCGAACCGGCGCCGGACAGGATCGCCGGCGTGCGCGCGAAGCGGCCGGCTTCGGCCAGCTCGCGCGTGAGCGCGACCGCCTGCTGCAGGAACGCGCGGATCTCGCCTTCCTCCTTCAGCACGCCTTCATAGAGCTCGATGCCGGCCAGCTTCAGCGTGTCCGGATAGCGCGCGATCGCGGCCAGCACGGCCTCGCGCTGCGCGGCATCGCGCACGCCCGCGCGACCGCCCGGCACGCCGAGCTCGATCAGCACGTTCAGCGATTTCTTCGCGGCGCCGAAGAAGCGGCCGAGCTGGTCGACGCTCTCCGCGGAATCGACGAGACAGAAGAATTCGAAATCGGGATCGGACAGCAGCCCCGCGATGATCGTCATGTTCTGGCGGCCGACCAGCTGGTTCGCGAGCAGCACGCGGCGCACGCCGCCGTGATACGCGGCCTGCGTCTGGTGTGCGGTCGCGAGCGTGATGCCCCACGCGCCGGCGTCGAGCTGGCGGCGGAACAGTTGCGGCGCCATCGTCGTCTTGCCGTGCGGCGCGAACTTGACACCGTATTTCTGCACGAACGCCTGCATCCAGTTCAGGTTGTGCTCGACGCGATCCTCGTAAAGCACGGCGGCCGGCAGGCTGACGTCTTCCGCGAGCAGATTCCATTCGAGCCGGCTCGCGTCGCCGAGCGGCACGCTCGCGCTCGGCAGATTGCCCAGGCCCTTGCCGAACGGATCGATCGTCGCTTCCTGATAGTTTGTAACTTTCATGTCATCCCGCTCCATCATCACTATGCATTGCACTGAAGTTGACATGCAGATGGTACAGAAAGTAGCATCGGCGCGGTGATGTTATTTAATAACATCCCGCTTCACACCCTTTTCCGCCGATGAATACGTCCGCTTCCCCGTCCGCTCCGCCTGCCGCCGAGCCGCATCCGGCTCAGGCCGCCCCGCCGGTCCTCGACATCGTCGCGCGGATCGCCGAATGCGCGCCCGAGCTGCGCGAAGCCGAGCGCAAGGTTGCCGCGTTCATCCTCGCCGATCTGGCGCGCGCCGCGCATGCGAGCATCGGCGCGCTCGCGCGCGACGCGGAGGTCAGCGTCGCGACGGTCACGCGTTTCGCGAAGGCCGTCGGCTGCCGCGACGTGCGCGAACTGAAGGTGCTCGTCGCGCAGGCGGCGGCCGTCGGTCAGCGTTTCCTGGTGCCGTCCGACGACGCGCCGGCCGACGACGCGAGCCCCGCATCGATGGTCTACGACGAGATTCGCGTGGCGCTCGCGCACAACCACCAGTTGCTGCGCAACACGTCGTTCGACGCGGCGGCCGACCTGCTCGCCGGCGCGAAGATGACGTACGTGTACGGGCAGGGCGGCGGTTCGACCGCGCTGGCCGACGAGCTGCGCTTCCGGCTCGTGCGTTTCGGCCGGCCGGTCGCGAGCTACCAGGACAGCCTGCTGCAACGGATGGTGGCCGCGACGCTGTCGGGCGACACCGTCGTCGTCGCGTTGTCGGTGAGCGGGCGCGTGCCCGAGCTGCTCGAGAGCTGCCGGCTCGCGAAGCGCTACGGCGCGAAGCTGATCGCGATCACCGCGCCGGCGTCGCCGCTCGCGAAGCTTGCCGACCACCTGATCCCGGTCGTCGCGTTCGAAACCGATTTCATTTACAAGCCGTCGACCTCGCGCTACGCGATGATGATGGCGATCGACGTGCTCGTCACCGGCGTCGCGCTGCGGCTCGGCGATGCGGGCCGTGAATCGCTGCGCCGCATCAAACACGCGCTCGATGCGCACCGCGGCGGCGGAGACCGTCAACCGGTAGGAGACTGACCATGCATTCGCATCCCGAAGCGGCCGATACGCTGATCGTCGGCGCGCAGTTGTACGACGGCACTGGCGCGCCGCCCGTCACGCGCGACGTCGCGATCCGCAACGGCCTGATCGCGGCGATCGGCAATCTGTCGAACTGGCTCGCGGAGCACGTCGTCGACGCGAACGGCCGGGCGCTCGCGCCGGGCTTCGTCGACGTGCACACGCACGACGACACGCACGTGATCCGTGCGCCGGAGATGATCCCGAAGATCTCGCAGGGCGTGACGACCGTGATCGTCGGCAACTGCGGAATCAGCGCATCGCCGGTGACGCTCGCCGGCGACCCGCCCGATCCGATGAACCTGCTCGGCGAGCGCGGCGCGTTCCAGTACCCGAGCTTCGCCGCTTACGTCGCGGCCGTCAACGACGCGCGCCCGGCCGTGAACGTCGCGGCGCTCGTCGGCCATACGGCGCTGCGCAACAACCAGATGGACCGCCTCGACCGCGCGGCGACCGACGGCGAGATCGCCGGCATGCGCGCGCAGCTCGAGGAGGCGCTCGCGAACGGCGCGCTCGGCTTGTCGTCGGGCCTTGCGTACGGCTCCGCGTTCGCGGCGCCGCCCGAGGAAGTGATGGCGCTCGCCGAGCCGCTCGCCCAATCCGGTGCGCTGTACACCACGCACATGCGTACCGAGTTCGACGCGATCCTCGACGCGATGGACGAGGCTTACCGCGTCGGCCGCCACGCGCAGGTGCCGGTCGTGATCTCGCACCTGAAGTGCGCGGGCCCGTCGAACTGGGGGCGCAGCACCGAGGTGCTCGCGTCGCTCGACGGCGCGCGACGTTACCAGCCGGTCGGCTGCGACTGCTATCCGTACAGCCGCAGTTCGTCGACGCTCGACCTGAAGCAGGTGACGGGCGACATCGACATCACGATCACGTGGTCGGAGCCGCACCCGGAAGTCGCGGGCAAGCTGTTGAAGGCGATCGCGGCCGACTGGGGCGTGAGCGAGCAGGAAGCCGCGCAGCGCATTCGCCCCGCGGGCGCCGTGTACCACAACATGTCCGAGGACGACGTGCGCCGGATCCTGTCGCATCCGGCGACGATGGTCGGCTCCGACGGCCTGCCGAACGATCCGCTGCCGCACCCGCGGCTGTGGGGCGCGTTCCCGCGCGTGCTCGGCCATTACGTGCGCGACACCAACCTGTTGCCGCTCGAGGAGGCGATCCGCAAGATGACGTCGCTGTCCGCGCGTCGCTATGGCATCCCGAAGCGAGGCGAAGTGCATGTCGGTTACCACGCGGATCTCGTGCTGTTCGATCCGGCGAGCGTGATCGACGCCGCGACGTTCGAGAAGCCGCAACAGCCCGCGCACGGGATCGACGCGGTGTGGGTGAACGGCGTGCTGACATACGAAAACGGCCAGCCGACCGGCGAGCGCGCCGGCGGTTTCGTCGCGCGCGGCGAGCGCGTGCCGGCGAGTGCCGATGCGGCGTTCTGAACGCGGCAGGTGTTCCGATCTTCCGCGCGTGCCCAAGCCGGCGCGCGCATCCGTAACCGAAATGTGAGGAGTGAAACGATGAAGCGATATGGCGTAGGCGAAGCGAAGGGCACGGGCGGCCAGGTGATGCCGTTTGCACGGGCGGTCGAGGCCGACGGCTGGCTGTACGTGTCGGGCCAGACGCCGATGGTAAACGGCGAGGTCGTCGAAGGCGGGATCGTCACGCAGTCGAAGCAGACGATCGAGAACGTGATCGCGATC
This sequence comes from Burkholderia sp. E168m15, assembly GCF_016586105.1. Taxonomy (NCBI): domain Bacteria; kingdom Pseudomonadati; phylum Pseudomonadota; class Betaproteobacteria; order Burkholderiales; family Burkholderiaceae; genus Burkholderia; species Burkholderia sp. E168m15. The sequence goes on along the minus strand of NZ_BCPO01000079.1, from coordinate 144,193 downwards.
CTGAAGGAAGCCGGCTACGGACTCGAGCACGTCGTGCGCTGCGGCGTGTGGCTCGATGACGCGCGCGATTTCGCGTCGTTCAACAAGGTGTTCGTGTCGTACTTCGGCGAGCATCCGCCGGCACGCGCGTGCGTGCAGTCGAGCATGGTCATCGACTGCAAGGTCGAGGTCGATTGCATCGCGTACAAGCCGCCGGTGAAGTAACGCGCCGCGGCGAGTCGATACGCGCAACGGGCCCGGTGTGAACTGCACCGGGCCCGTTTTGTCATTTTCCGGGTGCGGTCCGACGGACTCGAGGCCGTCACGCGGCTGCAACCGTTGCAACGCATTCAGCCCGTTGGTGTAACGTGCTGTCCGAACGACTGAAAGGACATGTATGGAATGGGCTGCACTGGTGCCGGAGCTGATCTGCTCGGACCTTGCCGGAAGCGTGCGCTTCTATCGGGACGTGCTGGGTTTCCGGATTCGCTTCGAGCGTCCGGAAGACGGATTCGCGTACCTCGAGCTCGGAGGGGTTCAACTGATGCTCGAGCAGCAGAGCCCGGAAAGCTGGCTGACGGGCGCGATGGAGCCGCCGTTCGGGCGGGGAATCAACCTGCAGATCGAGGTCGATGCGATCGGCCCGATTCATGACCGGATCGTCGCCGCAGGCGTGGCGCTGTTCGCCGCCCCCCGAACCTCCTGGTATCGGCAGGACGACATCGAACACGGCCAGATCGAGATGCTGGTGCAAGACCCCGACGGCTACCTGCTGCGCCTGGTGGAAATTCTCCCGGAGCGCCCGGTGCAAGGATGAACCGGGCCGTCCGCCGCCCGGAAGGGGCGGGCGAACGGTCGCCGGCGAGTTTCACTGCCGCGCGGTCCGCGCGTTGTCCGGCATCGGCTGGTTGTAATTCGTGCGGAACGGGTTGATGTCGAGCCCGCCGCGGCGCGTGTAGCGCGCGTACACCGCGAGCTTCACCGGTTTGCACGCATGCAGGATGTCGAGGAAGATTCGCTCGACGCACTGCTCGTGAAAGCCCGTGTGATTGCGGAACGAGATGATGTAGCGCAGCAGGCCCGCGTGGTCGATCTGCGGCCCGACGTAGTGGATCTGCACACTGCCCCAGTCGGGCTGGCCCGTGACCGGGCAGTTCGAGCGCAGCAGGTCGGACACGAGCGTCTCCTCGACCGGCGCTTCGTTCTCGCCGTCGGCCGCCGACAGCAGCGACGGATCGGGTTCGTACACGTCGGTGTCGAGGTCGAGCCGGTCGAGCGACAGCCCGTCGAGCTCGTCCATCTCCAGCTTGGCGAAATCGTGCGGCGACACCAGCTGGACCGACACGCTCGCGCCGCACGCGGCCGACACGTCGCGCTTCAGCACGTCGCGCACCGCATCGACCGAGTCGAACTTCGACTGCGCGAACGAGCCGAGATACAGCTTGAACGACTTCGATTCGACGATGTTCGGCGATTCGGCCGGCACGTAGAACGTCGCGATCGCGACCTGCGGCTTGCCGCGCGCATTGAGCCACGACAGCTCGTACGCGTTCCAGATGTCGGTGCCGAAGAACGGCAGCGCCGACGTGATGCCGAGCTGCTCGCGTGCGCCGGCGCGCGGGATCGGGAACAGCAGCGACGCGTCGTACTGCGCCGCGTAGACGGTGGCCTTGCCGAGCGGGGAATGTTCGGGATTCATTGCACGAAGCCTTTACGACAGGAAGAGGCGGTAAGCCGGGTTGGCGCTCTCTTCGACATACGGGTAGCCGAGTGCCGCGAGGAAGCGTTCGAATTCGGCGCGATCGGCCTGCGGCACCTGCAGCCCGACGAGGATCGAGCTGTAGTCCGCGCCCTGGTTGCGGTAGTGGAACAGGCTGATGTTCCAGTCCGGCGCCATCGACGACAGGAACTTCATCAGCGCGCCCGGCCGTTCCGGGAATTCGAAGCGGAACAGGCGCTCGTCGAGCGCGAGCGGCGAGCGGCCGCCGACCATGTAGCGGATGTGTTCCTTCGACAGCTCGTCGTGCGTCAGGTCGACGCTCTTGAAGCCGTGCGACTCGAAGTTCGCGGCGATCTCCGCCGATTCGCCGCGGCGCTTGATCTGCACGCCGACGAAGATGTGCGCGGACTTCTCGTCGGCGATCCGGTAGTTGAACTCGGTGACGTTGCGATCGCCGACGAGCGAGCAGAAGCGCTTGAAGCTGCCGCGTTCCTCGGGAATCGTGACCGCGAACACGGCTTCGCGCGCTTCGCCGACCTCGGCGCGCTCGGCGACGAAGCGCATCCGGTCGAAATTCATGTTCGCGCCGGACGTGACCGCGACGAGCGTCTGGTTCTCGATGCCTTCGCGTTCCGCATACAGCTTCGCACCCGCGACCGCGAGCGCGCCGGACGGCTCGAGCACGCTGCGCGTGTCCTGGAACACGTCCTTGATCGCCGCGCACAGTGCGTCGGTGTTGACGGTCACGACGCCGTCCAGGAATTCGCGGCACAGCCGGAAGGTTTCCTCGCCGACGAGCTTTACCGCGGTGCCGTCCGCGAACAGGCCGACTTCGCTCAGCTCGATGCGCTCGCCCGCGTCCAGCGACTGCGCCATCGCGCACGAATCCTCGGCCTGCACGCCGATCACCTTGATCTCCGGGCGCACCGCCTTCACGTACGCGGCGACGCCGGACGCGAGTCCGCCGCCGCCGATCGGCACGAAGACCGCGTGGATCGGGCCCTGGTGCTGGCGCAGGATTTCCATCGCGATCGTGCCCTGGCCGGCGATCACGTACGGATCGTCGAACGGGTGGACGAACGTGAGGTCGCGCTCCTGCTGGACCTTGACCGCGTGCGCGTACGCATCGCTGTACGATTCGCCCGCCTGGATCACCTCGACGCTCGGGCCGCCGTGCGCGCGCACCGCGTCGACCTTCACCTGCGGCGTCGTGACCGGTACGACGATCACGGCCTTGACGCCCATCCGGGCCGCCGAGAACGCAACGCCCTGCGCGTGGTTGCCGGCCGACGCGGTAATCACGCCGCGCGCGAGCGCGTCCACCGGAATGTGCGCCATCTTGTTGTATGCGCCGCGCAGCTTGAACGAGAACACCGGCTGGTTGTCCTCGCGCTTCAGGTAAACGGCGTTGCGCAGCCGGGCCGACAGGTTGCGGGCCGGTTCGAGTTCCGTCTCGATCGCGACGTCGTAGACGCGCGCGGTGAGGATTTTCTTCAGGTAATCGTGGGATGCCATGGGCGCTCGCGGGCAGTGCGGATGCAGACGGTAAAGGGTCAATGATAGCGCCAAGGGTCCGCCCGCACGCAAGCGGCATGCCGGGCGGGCGGCTGTGAGCGCTCGCGTGCGCGGGCGGACAGGGCATTCGCGCCGCCGGGCGTCGCCTTTTACCGGCGCACTTTACCGGTTTAACCGCATGGTTACCGACCGGACGGACGGCGAATGATCACATGAAATCGCGCCGAGCCCCGCCCGGCGCGGCTCGCGGCGATAGCCCCACGACCTGTCCGGCGTGTCACGGGCGGCCCGATCATGGGTTAGAATTCCGTTTTGAATCAAGGATTCGGAAGATGCAGAGGCACCCTCGGATCGCACCGTTGAAGCCGACGCCGCGCGCAGCCAGCCCCGCGGCCGAACGGCATGCGCGCCGCGCGCGATCGTGCTGATGATTCCGAGTGCCGCCAGGCCCTGTCGCCGGCCAGGAGGGGCGAGTCGCCCGCTCCGGCCCCATGAAGGACAGCCGCGCGCCTGGTAACAGAACAGATTTCCCCAAGATTGCGCCTACGCGCTTGCCGACGCCCGTGCACGGTGTATCGGCCCTCCGAGTCGTCCGAACATGAACGCACCACAAGTTTTCGATCCGCATGGCGCGGCCGCCGCCGTCGCCGCCGACCCCGCGCCCCGCTTGCGCGAGATTCCCTACAACTACACGTCCTTCTCGGATCGCGAGATCGTGATCCGCCTGCTCGGCGAAGAGGCGTGGTCGGTGCTCGACGAACTGCGTGCCGAGCGCCGCACGGGCCGCTCGGCACGGATGCTGTACGAAGTGCTCGGTGACATCTGGGTCGTGCGTCGCAACCCGTATCTGCAAGACGACCTGCTCGACAACCCGAAGCGCCGCGCGCTGCTGATCGAGGCGCTGAACCACCGACTGACAGAGATCGGCAAGCGCCGCAGCGCGGATCTCACCGAGCACCGCGACGACGCGGGCCGCGAGCGCGCGTCGCGCGTCGAGATGCTCGAAACCGCCGCGCAGCGCGCGGTCAACGAGTTCGCGGACGAATTCGACAAGATGGCCGACCTGCGCCGCCGCGCGACCAAGGCGCTCGGCCGCTGCACGCAGAAGGACAACATCCGCTTCGACGGGCTGTCGCGCGTGTCGCACGTGACCGACGCGACCGACTGGCGCGTCGAATACCCGTTCGTCGTGCTGACGCCCGACACCGAAGCCGAGATCGCCGGCCTGATCAAGGCGTGCTTCGAGCTCGGCCTGACCGTGATCCCGCGCGGCGGCGGCACCGGCTACACGGGCGGCGCGGTGCCGCTCACGCCGTTTTCCGCGGTGATCAACACCGAAAAGCTCGAACAGCTCGGCGCGGTCGAACTGACCGAGCTGCCGGGCGTCGCGCACAAGGTGCCGACGATCTTCTCCGGCGCAGGCGTCGTCACGCGCCGCGTGACCGAGGCGGCGGAAGCGGCCGGCTACGTGTTCGCGGTCGATCCGACCTCGCTCGACGCATCGTGCATCGGCGGTAACGTCGCGATGAACGCGGGCGGCAAGAAGGCCGTGCTGTGGGGCACCGCGCTCGACAACCTGGCCTGGTGGCGGATGGTCGACCCGGACGGCAACTGGCTCGAAGTGACGCGCCACGAGCACAACCAGGGCAAGATCCACGACATCGCGGTCGCGCGCTTCGAGCTGAAGTGGTTCGACGGCGCGTATGCGCCGGGCGAGAAGCTGCTGCGCACCGAGATGCTCGAGATCGAAGGCCGCCGGTTCCGCAAGGAAGGGCTCGGCAAGGACGTGACCGACAAGTTCCTCGCCGGCCTGCCGGGCGTGCAGAAGGAAGGCTGCGACGGGCTCATCACGTCTGCGCGCTGGGTGCTGCACAAGATGCCCGCGCACACGCGCACCGTCTGCCTCGAATTCTTCGGCCAGGCGCGCGAGGCGATCCCGAGCATCGTCGAGATCAAGGACTACCTGTTCGAGACGTCGAAGCAGGGCGGCGCGATCCTCGCGGGCCTCGAGCACCTCGACGAGCGCTACCTGCGCGCGGTCGGCTACGCGACCAAGAGCAAGCGCAATGCGTTTCCGAAGATGGTGCTGATCGGCGACATCGTCGGCGATGACGCCGACGCGGTCGCACAGGCGACGTCCGAAGTGATCCGGATGGCGAACGGCAAGAGCGGCGAAGGCTTCGTCGCGGTCAGCGCGGAGGCGCGCAAGCGCTTCTGGCTCGACCGCAGTCGCACGGCCGCGATCGCGAAGCACACGAACGCGTTCAAGATCAACGAGGACGTCGTCATCCCGCTGAACCGGATGGGCGAGTACACCGACGGCATCGAGCGGATCAACATCGAGCTGTCGCTGAAGAACAAGCTGCAACTGGTGGACGCGCTCGAAGCGTTCTTCCGCGGCGGCAACCTGCCGCTCGGCAAGACCGACGACGCGAACGAGATCCCGAGCGCGGAACTGCTGGAAGACCGTGTGCAGCAGGCGCTGGAGCTGCTCAAGCGCGTGCGCGCGCGCTGGGAATTCGTGCGCGACCGGCTCGACCAGCCGCTGCGCGAGGCGCAGCACTACCTGGTGCAGCTCGGCTACGAGGCGCTCGCCGAGAAGTTCGCGGATCGCGCGGACGAGCAGCCGGGCGCGACCGTGTTCCACATCACGCAGGACCGCACGGTCCGCATCTCGTGGAAGCAGGAGATCCGCGCGGAACTGCGCGCGATCTTCAACGGCGGCGCGTTCAAGCAGATCCTCGACGAGGCGCAGGCGATCCACAAGCGCGTGCTGCGCGGCCGCGTGTTCGTCGCGCTGCACATGCACGCGGGCGACGGCAACGTCCACACCAACATCCCGGTCAACTCCGACAACTACGAGATGCTGCAGGACGCGCACGCGTCGGTCGCCCGCATCATGACGCTCGCGCGCTCGCTCGACGGCGTGATTTCCGGCGAACACGGGATCGGCATCACGAAGCTCGAATTCCTGACCGACGACGAGATCGCCGAATTCCGCGCGTACAAGCAGCGCGTCGACCCGAACGGGCGCTTCAACAAGGGCAAGCTGCTCGACGGCGCCGATCTGCGCAACGCGTACACGCCCAGCTTCGGGCTGATGGGTTACGAGTCGCTGATCATGCAGCAGTCCGACATCGGCGCGATCGCCGATTCGGTGAAGGACTGCCTGCGCTGCGGCAAGTGCAAGCCGGTGTGCGCGACCCACGTGCCGCGCGCGAACCTGCTGTACAGCCCGCGCAACAAGATTCTCGCGACGTCGCTCTTGGTCGAGGCGTTCCTGTACGAAGAGCAGACGCGCCGCGGCGTGTCGATCAAGCACTGGGACGAATTCAACGACGTGGCCGACCACTGCACGGTGTGCCACAAGTGCGCGACGCCATGCCCGGTGAAGATCGACTTCGGCGACGTCACGATGAACATGCGCAACCTGTTGCGCAAGATGGGCAAGAAGAAATTCAACGCCGGCAATGCGGCGGGCATGTTCTTCCTGAACGCGACCAATCCGCAGACGATCAACCTCGCGCGCGGCGTGATGATGGGCGTCGGCTACAAGGTGCAGCGCTTCGCGAACGACATGCTGAAGAAGGTCGTGACGAAGCAGACGCAGCACCCGCCCGCGACGACCGGCAAGCCGCCGGCGGTCGAGCAGGTGATCCACTTCGTCAACAAGAAGATGCCGGGCAACCTGCCGAAGAAGACGGCGCGCGCGCTGCTGGACATCGAGGACAACAAGATCGTGCCGATCATCCGCAACCCGAAGTCGACGACCGTCGATTCGGAAGCGGTGTTCTACTTCCCGGGCTGCGGCTCCGAGCGGCTGTTCTCGCAGGTCGGGCTGGCCACGCAGGCGATGCTTTGGGAAGCGGGCGTGCAGACGGTGCTGCCGCCGGGCTACCTGTGCTGCGGCTATCCGCAGCGCGGCTCGGGCCAGTACGACAAGGCCGAGAAGATCGTCACGGACAACCGCGTGCTGTTCCACCGTGTCGCGAATACGCTGAACTACCTCGACATCAAGACGGTGGTCGTGTCGTGCGGCACCTGCTACGACCAGCTCGCGGGCTACGAATTCGACAAGATCTTCCCGGGCTGCCGGATCATCGACATCCACGAGTTCCTGCTCGAGAAGGGGATGAAGCTCGATGGCGTGACGGGCACGCGCTACATGTATCACGACCCGTGCCACACGCCGATCAAGACGATCGACCCGGTGAAGCTGGTCAACGAGCTGATGGGTTCGGAGAAGGACGGCTACAAGATCGAGAAGAACGATCGCTGCTGCGGCGAATCGGGCACGCTGGCGGTCACGCGGCCGGACATCTCCACGCAGGTCCGCTTCCGCAAGGAAGAGGAGATCCGCAAGGGCGCCGCGAAGCTGCGCGCGATTCCCGTGGTGGCGGGCGATGCGCCGGCGCCGGCCGCCGCGGCCGCGAACGGCCCGGACGTGAAGATCCTGACGAGCTGCCCGTCGTGCCTGCAGGGCCTGTCGCGCTACAGCGAGGATGCGAACCTCGAAGCCGACTACATCGTGGTCGAAATCGCGCGCCAGGTGCTCGGCGAGAACTGGATGGCCGATTATGTCGCACGGGCGAACCATGGCGGGATCGAGCGCGTGCTGGTCTAATGCGGGCATGACGACCGCCCGACCGGGCCGGGAATGAGCGGGCGCCGGCATGCCATGCCGGCGCCTGTCCACATGGGAGCGACGATGGAATGCGTGTTTTGCCGTGAAGACGGCGGCGAGGTGCTCTGGCAGGACGATGCGCTGCGCGTCGTGCTCGCCACGGGCGAGCACGACTACCCGGGCTTCTGCCGGGTGATCTGGGGCGCGCACGTGGCCGAGTTCTCCGATCTCGGCGAGCCCGAGCGGGCACATCTGATGCGCGTGGTCTACGCGGTCGAGCGGGCCGTGCGCCGCGTGATGCAGCCGAACAAGGTGAATCTCGCGAGCCTCGGCAACATGGTGCCGCACGTGCACTGGCACGTGATTCCGCGTTTTTCCAACGATGCCCATTTTCCGCAGCCCGTGTGGGCGCCGCGCCAGCGCAGCGTGTCCGAGGCGCTGCTGCGCTCGCGCGCGGCGCAGGCCTCGCTGCTGCACAATGCGGTGCGCGAGGAAATTCAACGCATGACCGATTCGAGGCAAGCATGAGCGGTTTGACTTCCACGACGCCGATTCCGTCCGGCGTCGTCGTGCACGCGGTGTCGCGCGTGCTCGAATTGCAGTATCCGAACGGCGAGAGTTACCGGATTCCGTTCGAGCTGATGCGCGTCTATTCGCCGTCGGCCGAGGTGCGCGGCCACGGGCCCGGCCAGGAGACGTTGCAGACCGGCAAGCGCGAAGTGACGATCACCGCGCTCGAGGGCGTCGGCAACTATGCGCTGCAGCCGACATTCTCCGACGGCCATTCGACCGGCATCTACTCGTGGGACCTGCTGTACGAGCTGGCGACGCAGCAGGACGCGCTGTGGCGCGACTATTTCGACAAACTGAAGGCGGCGGGCGTCGAGCGCGACGCGCCGATGCAGGCGGCCAGCGCGCCGCACGGCCACTGCCACTGAAATCGACGGCGCCCGCTCGGCGCCGTCTTGCCATTTACTGAGGATCAACGCGATGAGCAAAACCCACTTCGGCTTCGAGAGCGTCGAGGAAAACGAAAAAGCGAAGAAAGTGGCGGGCGTGTTTCATTCGGTCGCGAGCAACTACGATCTGATGAACGACCTGATGTCGGCGGGCATGCACCGCGCGTGGAAGGCGTTCACGATCGCGCAGGCGAACGTGCGCCCCGGCTTCAAGGTGCTCGACATCGCGGCCGGCACCGGCGACCTGACCAAGTCGTTCGCGAAGGCGGCCGGGCCGACGGGCGAGGTCTGGCATACCGACATCAACGAATCGATGCTGCGCGTCGGCCGCGACCGGCTGCTCGACAAGGGCATCGTGACGCCGTCGCTGTTGTGCGACGCCGAGAAAATTCCTTTTCCGGACAACTACTTCGACGTGGTCACGGTCGCGTTCGGGCTGCGCAACATGACGCACAAGGATGCCGCGCTCGCCGAGATGCGCCGCGTGACGAAGCCCGGCGGCCGCGTGATGGTGCTGGAATTCTCGAAAGTCTGGGATCCGCTGAAAAAGGCGTACGATCTGTATTCTTTCAAAGTATTGCCGTGGCTTGGCGACAAGTTCGCGAAAGATGCTGAAAGTTATCGGTATCTTGCTGAATCTATCCGGATGCACCCCGATCAGGACACGCTGAAGACGATGATGGAACAAGCAGGCCTCGACGCCGTCAAATATTACAATTTGTCAGGTGGCGTGGTAGCTTTACACCTAGGGACCAAGTACTAAGGGGTTCTTTCCCTACATTCGTCTTACATTCGGAGAAGCTGATGTCTGAATCGCGTTCGTTGTTCAACCGTAGCAAACCGTCGAAGCCGTGGGCTCGACGGGTCGGCACGCTGCTGATGGTCGGCCTGCTCACGGCCGGCACGTTCGCATCGCTCGACGCCGAAGCCCGGCGCATGGGCGGCGGGCGCAGCATCGGTCGCCAGAATTCCACCGTCACGCAGCGCCAGGCCACGCCGCCCGCGCAGCAGCCGATGCAGCAGGCCGCGCCGTCGCAGGCCCAGCGTGCGAACCCGGCTGCGCCCACGCCGGCCGCGCAGCCCAACCGCTCGCGCTGGCTCGGGCCGATCGCCGGCCTCGCGGCCGGTCTCGGCATCGCGGCGCTGCTGTCGCACTTCGGTCTCGGCGGCGCATTCGCGAGCATGATGGCGAACGTCATCGTGATCGCGTTGCTCGCGATGGTCGGCATCTGGCTGATCCGCAAGTTCATGAACCGCCGTCGCCCGCAGGAGCCGGCGTATTCGGTCGGCGGCGCGGCTTCGTCGTCGGGCGGCTACTCGCAAAGCCCGTCGTTCCAGCAGGGCAACACCGGCAGCAACTACGCGGGCAGCGGCAGCAGCTATGCGAACGAAGCACAGGGCGTATTCGGCGGCGGTGCAGCGGCCGCCGGCGCAGCCGCGGCGGCCGCGGCGCCGCTGCAGGTGCCGGCCGGTTTCGACACCGAAGCGTTCCTGCGCAGCGCGAAAGTCTATTTCGTGCGCCTGCAGGCGGCGTGGGACCAGGGCAACCTGGCCGACATCCGCGAGTTCACGACGCCCGAAATGTTCGCCGAGATCAAGATCGACCTCGATTCGCGCGGCAACGACGCGAACCAGACCGACGTCGTGCAGCTCGACGCGGAACTGGTCGCGATCGAGGATCGCGGCATCGAGCAGTCGGCGAGCGTGCGCTTCCACGGCCTGATCCGCGAAGCGGCGAATACGTCGGCCGCGCCGTTCGACGAGGTGTGGAACCTGTCGAAGTCGGGCAGTCAGGGCTGGCTGCTCGCGGGTATCCAGCAGATCAACACGCACTGAGCGTGGCCGGCGGCCCGCGCCGCCGGGCACCCGGGCGACGGCCGCCGCACTGCGACCGCTTGCCGCCCGGGTGTACGGTCAGGCACGGTCTGCCGCCGATCCGACGTTACAATAGAAACCCGCGTGGGCGCCCGGCCTGCGCGGGTTTTTTCTTTCCCAGCCCGATGACCTTTGCCGCCAAGCCTTTTGCTGCTGCCGTCAATCACCTGCTCGCGCGCGAATCGTGGGCGCGCGACCGCCTGATTCCCTATGCGGGCAAGACTGCCCGGATCGACGTGCCTCCCGTCACGCTCACGCTGCTGGTGCAGCCCGACGGCTATCTGTCGGCCGTCGACGCGCATGATGCACAACAGGTCGACGTGTCGATCGCGCTTGCCGGCGACACGGTCGCCGCGTTCCTGCAGGGCGGCCAGGCGGCCGTGATGAAGCACGTGAAGATCGAAGGCGACGCGGAATTCGCGACGCAGATCGCGAAGCTGGCCGAGCATCTGCGCTGGGAACCGGAAGAAGATCTCGCGAAGCTGGTCGGTGACGCGGCGGCGTACCGGATCGCGACGGTCGTGCGCGACGCCGGCGCGCGCGCGCGCCGCACCGGCCGCAATGTGCTCGATTCCGTCGCCGAATACTGGCTCGACGAGAACCCGCAGGTCGTCCGGCGCGCGTCGCTCGGCGGCTTCGACGCCGAACTGGCGCGCGCACGCGATGCGCTCGCGCGGGTCGAAAAGCGGGTCGAGCGACTCGAACAAAAAATCGGCGCGCGCGCAGGCTCCGGCCCGCGCGGCGCGCACTGAGGGCCGCAGGGCATGCGCATTTTCCGTTTCATCAAGATTGTCTACACCGTCATCCGCTTTGGCCTCGACGAAGTGATGCTGTCCCGGATCGACGACCGGCGCGTGAAGCTGCTGTTGCGGATCACGACGATCGGCCGCCGCTTCTCCGATCCGCCCGCCGTGCGGTTGCGTCACGCGCTCGAAAGCCTCGGCCCGATCTTCGTGAAGTTCGGCCAGGTGCTGTCGACGCGCCGCGACCTGCTGTCGGTCGATTTCGCGAACGAACTCGCGAAGCTGCAGGACCAGGTGCCGCCGTTCGATTCGGCCGTCGCGATCGCGATCATCGAGAAGTCGCTCGGCGCGCCGGTCGACGAGCTGTTCGACGAATTCGAGCGCGAGCCGATCGCGAGCGCGTCGATCGCGCAGGTGCACTTCGCGAAGCTGAAGCAGGGCGTGCACGCGGGCAAGGCCGTCGCCGTCAAGGTGCTGCGGCCGAACATGCTGCCGGTGATCGATTCCGACCTCGCGCTGATGCGCGACATCGCGACGTGGACCGAGCGCATGTGGGCCGACGGCCGGCGCCTGAAGCCGCGCGAGGTCGTCGCCGAATTCGACAAGTACCTGCACGACGAGCTCGACCTGATGCGCGAGGCCGCGAACGGCAGCCAGCTGCGCCGCAACTTCGCGGGCCTCGACCTGCTGCTCGTACCCGAGATGTTCTGGGATTTCTCGACGTCGCAGGTGCTCGTGATGGAGCGCATGACCGGCGTGCCGATCAGCCAGGTCGAGACGCTGCGTTCGGCCGGCGTCGACATCAAGAAGCTCGCGCGCGAAGGCGTCGAGATCTTCTTCACGCAGGTGTTCCGCGACGGCTTTTTCCATGCGGACATGCACCCGGGCAACATTCAGGTGAGCCTCGACCCGAACACGTTCGGCCGTTATATCGCGCTCGATTTCGGGATCGTCGGCGCACTGTCCGATTTCGACAAGAATTACCTCGCGCAGAACTTCCTCGCGTTCTTCAAGCGCGACTATCACCGTGTCGCGACGCTCCACCTCGAATCGGGCTGGGTGCCGCCCGAGACGCGCGTCGAGGAGCTCGAAAGCGCGATCCGCGCGGTGTGCGAGCCGTATTTCGATCGCGCGCTGAAGGACATCTCGCTCGGCCAGGTGCTGATGCGCCTGTTCTCGACGTCGCGCCGCTTCAACGTCGAGATCCAGCCGCAGCTCGTGCTGCTGCAGAAGACGATGCTGAACGTCGAAGGGCTCGGCCGCTCGCTCGACCCCGAGCTCGATCTGTGGAAGACCGCGAAGCCGTATCTCGAGCGCTGGATGACCGAGCAGATCGGCCTGCGCGGCTGGTACGAGCGGTTCAAGGTCGAGGCGCCGCAGTGGAGCAAGACGCTGCCGCAACTGCCGCGCCTGATCCACCATGCACTGGCCGCGCGCCACGACGCGCCGCGCGCCGCGAGCGAGGAGCTGATGCGTCAGGTCCTCGTCGAGCAGAAGCGGACAAACCGGCTGCTGCAGGCGTTGCTGATCTTCGGTCTGGCCGTCGGCGTCGGGGCGCTCGTCGCGCGCGTGCTGCTCGCGCTCGCGTACGGTGCTTGATCGAAAGGAGCGCGGCGATGTCCGATCCGAAGCAACCGGCCGCACCGTCGGCCGCCGATTTCGCGACGCGCGACCCCGGTAGCGCATCGTTCTGGGACGAGCGTTTCGCACGCGGCGTGACGCCGTGGGAATTCGGCGGCGTGCCGGACGGCTTTCGCGTGTTCGCGCAGCGGCGCGAGCCGTGCGCGGTGCTGATTCCCGGCTGCGGCAGTGCGCAGGAGGCCGGCTGGCTCGCGCAGGCCGGCTGGCCGGTGCGGGCGATCGATTTCGCCGCGCAGGCGGTCGCTGCGGCGAAGGCGCAGCTCGGCGCGCATGCGGACGTCGTCGAACAGGCCGATTTTTTCCAGTACCGGCCGCCGTTCGACGTGCAGTGGGTGTACGAGCGCGCGTTCCTGTGCGCGTTGCCGCCGGGCCTGCGCGCCGGCTATGCGGCGCGGATGGCCGAGCTGCTGCCCACGGGCGGATTGCTGGCCGGCTATTTCTTCGTGGTGGCCAAACCGAAGGGGCCGCCGTTCGGGATCGAGCGGGCGGAACTCGATGCGCTGCTCGCGCCGCACTTCGAGCTGCTCGAGGATTTGCCCGTGACCGATTCGCTGGCCGTGTTCGACGGGCACGAGCGCTGGCTCACGTGGCGCCGTCGCTGATGCGCGGGCGTCGCGGCCATTGCCGGAACGCGCCGGGGTTTCGGCTATAATTCAAGGTTTTGCAAGCCGTTTCCAGTTTCTGCGGGAAAAATATCATGCCGATCTACGCCTATCGATGCGAAGCGTGCGGTTTCGCGAAGGACGTGCTCCAGAAGATGAGCGACGCGCCGCTGACGCAATGTCCTGAATGCGGGAAGGATGCTTTTCGCAAACAGGTGACCGCCGCCGGTTTCCAGCTGAAGGGCTCGGGGTGGTATGTCACCGATTTCCGCGGCGGCTCGGGCGGCGCCAGCGCACCGGCGACGGCGTCGGGCGACGCGGCGCCGGCAGCACCCGCGGCGGAAGCCGCACCCGCCGCGGCCGCGCCGGCTGCGGCGAGCAGTTCGGGCAGCACCACGACGACGAGCGCCGCGCCGGCTCCGGCCGCGACGCCCGCCGCCGGCAGTTGACCGTCGCGGCCCGGCCGGGTCGCGACCCACTCGCGCCGCAGGCGCGGTTCATTGACGGCAGATGATGAAAAAGACGACCCTGAAAACGGTGTTCCTGACCGGCTTGCTGGTTCTCGTCCCGCTCGCGATCACGCTGTGGGTGCTCGGCCTCATCATCGGCACGATGGACCAGACGCTGCTCCTGCTGCCCGAATCGTGGCAGCCCGAGCGGATGCTCGGCTTCCACCTGCCGGGGATCGGCGCGGTGCTGACGCTCGCGTTCATCTTCGTCGTCGGGCTGGCCACGCAGAACTTCATCGGCCAGAAGCTCGTCACGTGGTGGAACGCGGTGGTACGCCACATCCCGGTCGTCGGGCCGATCTACACGAGCGTCAAGCAGGTATCGGACACGCTGCTGTCGAGCAGCGGCAACGCGTTCCGCAAGGCGCTGCTGATCGAATACCCGCGCCGCGGCTCGTATACGATCGCGTTTCTGACCGGCACGCCCGGCGGCGACGTGGTCAACCATCTGACGGAAGAGTACGTGAGCGTGTACGTGCCCACGACGCCGAACCCGACGTCGGGTTTCTTCCTGATGCTGCCGAAGAGCGAAGTCATCGAACTCGACATGTCGGTCGATGCCGCGCTCAAGTACATCGTCTCGATGGGCGTCGTGGCGCCTTCGGCGCCTGCTCCGGCGCCCGCCCGCCGTCCCGTCGAGCCGCCGCTGTAAGTAAAGAATCATCGCCCGGGCCGCGCGTTGCGGCGCCCGTTGATCAAACCGAACGAAAGCAAACATCATGTCGATGCGTACTGAATACTGCGGTCTCGTGACCGAACACCTGCTGGGCCAAACCGTGTCGCTGTGCGGCTGGGTGCAGCGCCGCCGCGATCACGGCGGTGTGATCTTCATCGACCTGCGCGATCGTGAAGGCCTCGTGCAGGTGGTGTGCGACCCGGATCGCGCGGAGATGTTCGCGACCGCCGAAGGCGTGCGCAACGAGTTCTGCGTGCAGATCAAGGGCCTCGTGCGCAACCGTCCGGACGGCACGGTCAACGCCGGCCTGAAGAGCGGCAGGATCGAAGTGCTGTGCCACGAACTGAACGTGCTGAACGCGTCGGTCACGCCGCCGTTCCAGCTCGACGACGACAACCTGTCGGAAACGACGCGTCTCACGCACCGCGTGCTCGACCTGCGTCGCCCGCAGATGCAGCACAACCTGCGCCTGCGCTACCGCGTCGCGATCGAGGCGCGCAAGTACCTCGACGAGCAGGGCTTCATCGACATCGAGACGCCGATGCTGACGAAGAGCACGCCGGAAGGCGCGCGCGACTACCTCGTGCCGTCGCGCGTGAACGCCGGCCAGTTCTTCGCGCTACCGCAGTCGCCGCAGCTGTTCAAGCAGCTGCTGATGGTCGCGAACTTCGACCGTTACTACCAGATCACCAAGTGCTTCCGCGACGAGGATCTCCGCGCGGACCGTCAGCCGGAATTCACGCAGATCGACTGCGAGACGTCGTTCCTCGGCGAGCAGGAAATCCGTGACCTGTTCGAGGACATGATCCGTCACATCTTCAAGACGACGATCGACGTCGAGCTCGACGCGAAATTCCCGGTGATGCCGTACTCGGAAGCGATGGCGCGTTTCGGTTCGGACAAGCCGGACCTGCGCGTGCAGCTCGAATTCACCGAGCTGACCGACGCGATGAAGGACGTCGACTTCAAGGTGTTCAGCACGCCGGCCAACGCGAAGGACGGCCGGGTCGCGGCGCTGCGCGTGCCGAAGGGCGGCGAGCTGTCGCGCGGCGACATCGACGGCTACACGGAATTCGTGCGGATCTACGGCGCGAAGGGCCTCGCGTGGATCAAGGTCAACGAGAAGGCGAAGGGCCGCGACGGCCTGCAAAGCCCGATCGTCAAGAACCTGCACGACGCGTCGATCGCGGCGATCCTCGAGCGCACCGGCGCCGAAGACGGCGACATCATCTTCTTCGCGGCCGACCGCGCGAAGGTCGTCAACGACAGCCTTGGCGCGCTGCGCCTGAAGATCGGCCATTCGGAATTCGGCAAGGCGAACGGTCTGGTCCAGGCCGGCTGGAAGCCGCTGTGGGTCGTCGACTTCCCGATGTTCGAATACGACGACGAAGATGCGCGCTACGTCGCAGCACACCATCCGTTTACGAGCCCGAAGGACGAGCACCTCGAGTATCTCGAGACCGACCCGGGCCGTTGCCTCGCGAAGGCCTACGACATGGTGCTGAACGGCTGGGAAATCGGCGGCGGCTCGGTGCGTATCCACCGCGAGGAAGTGCAGAGCAAGGTGTTCCGCGCGCTGAAGATCGGTGCGGAAGAAGCGCAACTGAAGTTCGGCTTCCTGCTGGACGCGCTGCAGTACGGCGCGCCGCCGCACGGCGGTATCGCATTCGGTCTCGACCGCATCGTCACGATGATGGCCGGTGCCGATTCGATCCGCGACGTGATCGCGTTCCCGAAGACGCAGCGTGCGCAGGATCTGCTCACGCAGGCGCCGAGCCCGGTCGACGAGCGTCAGCTGCGCGAGCTGCACATCCGTCTGCGTCAGCCGGAGCAGCCGAAGGCGTAACGCGCTTTCGCCCCCGGTCGTGTGTGCGGTCACGCACGCACGGCACCCTGAAAAAGGCGCAGTGATGCGCCTTTTTCATTTTTTGCGGTACAGTCGCAGCACTTGCCGCACGTTCGGGCGCAGGCCCGGCGCACGGCCCTGTGCCGCATGAAACAAAGATGACGAAGCCGCCGAAAATCCCCGAATCCGTTCTCGTCGTGATCTACACGCCCGACCTCGATGTGCTCGTGATCAAGCGTGCCGACCAGCCCGATTTCTGGCAATCGGTCACCGGCTCGAAGGACACGCTCGACGAGCCGCTCGCGCTCACCGCCGCGCGTGAAGTGGCCGAGGAAACCGGCATCGCGGTCGGCACGCCGGACGTGCCGGCCAGCGCGCTCGTCGACTGGCATCACCGGATCGAGTACACGATCTATCCGCAATACCTGCATCGCTATGCGCCGGGCGTCACGCGCAACGTCGAGCACTGGTTCGGCCTGTGCGTGCCGCATCGCGTCGACGTGACGCTGTCGCCGCGCGAGCATGTCGACCATGCGTGGCTGCCGTTCCGCGAGGCGGCCGCGCGCTGCTTCTCGCCATCGAACGCCGAGGCGATCCTGCAATTGCCCGCACGCGTGGCCCTCGCGCGTGCGCCGCACGGCTCGTCCGCATGAATGCGGAGACCCGCAAGCGCTTCGCGCAATTGCGGCAGATGTTCCTGCAGGAGCGCGGCTCCGCGTCGCGGCTCGCGTTTACGGCCGGCAACACGGTGCGGCTGTGCGAAACCGGCGGCGAATTCTTCCACGCGCTGATCGAGCGGATCGACGCCGCCCGCGAGCAGGTGATGCTCGAAACCTACATCTTCTGCGACGACGCGGCCGGCCGCCCGGTGTCGGACGCGCTGATCCGCGCGGCGCAGCGCGGCGTGCGCGTGCGGGTGATCACCGACGGCATCGGCACCGCGCGCCTGCCGCTGTTCGACACATGGGGCGAAGCCGGCGTCGAGCACTGCATCTACAATCGCTTCCTGTTCGGCCGCTTCGGCTTCTCGCGCACGCACCGCAAGCTTGCGGTGATCGATCAGACGACCGCGTTCTGCGGCGGCATCAACATCGTCGACGACTACACGCAGGGCAGCGCGACGCTGCCGTTTCCGCGCTGGGATTTCGCGGTCGAGATGGCCGGGCCCGCGGTGTCCGACGTGCGCGCCGCGTTCGAGCTGCAGTGGCACCGGATCCAGTTCGGCCACAAGCCGTATGCGCAGTACGCGGCCGGGCTGCACGGCGGCGAAGCGTTCCCCGACATGTTCCGGCGCTGGATGCGCAGCCATCGATGGATCAAGGCCGGCGCGCTGCGGGTCGTGACGGAGCCGAGCGTCGCGTTCGTCGCGCGCGACAACGTCGTGAACCGCCGCGCGATCGAGAAGGCCTATCTCGCGGCGATCGGCCAGGCGCGCCAGCGCATCCTGCTCGCGAATCCGTATTTCATGCCGGGCCGCAAGCTGCGCCGCGCGCTGACGGGCGCGGCACGGCGCGGCGTCGACGTGCAGGTGCTGATCGGCCGCAAGGAGTTCACGGCGCTCGATACGGCCGTGCCGTTCCTGTATCACTCGCTGTTGCGCGCGGGCGTGCGCGTGGCCGAATACGACAAGACGATCCTGCACGGCAAGGTCGCCGTGATCGACGACAACTGGGCGACGGTCGGCTCGTCGAATCTGGACGCGCTGAGCCTGATGCTGAACAATGAAGCGAACGTCGTGCTGGTGCGCTACGATGCAGTGACGAATCAGTTGCGCGACGCGATCGCCACCGCGTTCGCCGAAGGGCGGGAGATCGACGCCGCGCACTATGCCGCCCGCCCGCGCATCGAACGGCTGCTGAACTGGCTGGCGTACACCACGTACCGCCTCGTGATGAAGGCGCTGACGGTCGGCGGTTACGACTGACGCCGACTAAGTATTCGCTTCAAAAATCTGTCCGCACGTTCGTGCGGAAAAGCCGCTCCGGTCCCGCCGGAATCGCGCAAAATAGCGGCTCGGTTAGACACCGGTTTCTAATAATTTCCTTGTTTCGCGAGCGGCCGCACTCAATAATAGTACGGCCGTTCGATTTTATTCGAACCCCCGAACGGTTACAGAAATAGCTATGCGAAAAGGCGAACAGACGCGTGCCGCGATACTTGAAGCTGCTTTGGACCTTGCCAGCCGTGACGGGCTGGAGGGGCTGACGATCGGCCTGCTGGCCGAGCGCATGCAGATGAGCAAGAGCGGCGTGTTCGCGCACTTCGGATCGCGCGAGGACCTGCAGGTCGAGGTCGTCCGCGAGTACCACCATCGTTTCGAGAACGAGGTGTTCTTTCCGAGCCTGCGCGAGTCGCGCGGTCTGCCGCGTCTTCGGGCGATGCTGGCGCGCTGGATCGAGAAGCGCATCCAGGAGGTGACGACCGGGTGCATCTACATCAGCGGCGCAGTGGAGTACGACGACCGGCCGGACAGCCCCGTGCGCGAGCAGTTGATCGCGAGCGTGACCGCCTGGCGTGCCGCGTTGCTGCGCGCCATTTCGCAGGCGATGGAAGAGGGGCATCTGCGTGCGGATACGGATCCGGAACTGATGCTCTTCGAGTTGTACAGCTTCACGCTCGGCCTGCATCACGACGCACGCTTCCTGCATTCGCCGGACGCCGTGCGCCTCACGTGGGCCGCGCTGGAAAAGACGATTGTTTCGTATCAGAGCGAGAGCCGTTAGCGGCGCGTGACCCGCCCGCCAGGAGCTCGAGCCGTTTTGCCCACCTTTGGAGAGAGTCATGGGACAGTACGCCGCGCCGCTGCGCGACATGCAATTCGTGTTGCACGAGCTTCTGAACGTCGAAGCCGAAGTCAAGCAAATGCCCAAGCATGCGGACCTCGACGCCGACACGATCAACCAGGTCCTCGAGGAAGCGGGCAAGTTCTGCTCCGAGGTACTGTTCCCGCTGAACCAGGTCGGTGACCGCGAAGGCTGCACGTATGAAGGCGACGGCGTCGTGAAGACCCCGACCGGCTTCAAGGAAGCCTACCAGCAGTACGTCGAGGCCGGCTGGCCGGCGCTCGGCTGCGATCCGGACTACGGCGGCCAGGGCCTGCCCGCGTTCGTGAACAACGCACTCTACGAAATGCTGAACTCGGCGAACCAGGCGTGGACGATGTATCCGGGCCTGTCGCACGGCGCGTACGAATGCCTGCACGCGCACGGCGCGCCGGAACTGCAGCAGCAATACCTGCCGAAGCTGGTGTCGGGCGAATGGACGGGCACGATGTGCCTGACCGAGCCGCACTGCGGCACCGACCTCGGCATCCTGCGCACCAAGGCCGAACCGAACGGCGACGGCTCGTACTCGATCAGCGGCACGAAGATCTTCATCTCGAGCGGCGAGCACGACATGTCGAAGAACATCATCCACCTCGTGCTCGCGCGCCTGCCGGACGCGCCGCAAGGCACGAAGGGGATCTCGCTGTTCATCGTGCCGAAGTTCATTCCGGACGCCGCGGGCGAGCCGGGCGAGCGCAACGGCATCAAGTGCGGCTCGATCGAGCACAAGATGGGCATCCACGGCAACTCGACGTGCGTGATGAACCTCGACGGCGCGAAGGGCTGGATGGTCGGCGAGCCGAACAAGGGCTTGAACGCGATGTTCGTGATGATGAATGCCGCACGCCTCGGCGTCGGCATGCAGGGTCTCGGCCTCACGGAAGTCGCATACCAGAACTCGCTGACGTACGCGAAGGAACGCCTGCAGATGCGCTCGCTGACGGGCCCGAAGGCGCCGGACAAGCCGGCCGACCCGATCATCGTGCATCCGGACGTGCGCCGCATGCTGCTCACGCAGAAGGCCTACGCCGAAGGCGCGCGCGCATTCACGTACTGGTCCGCGCTGCAGATCGACAAGGAGCTGTCGCACGCCGACGAAGCGGTGCGCAAGGAAGCGGCCGACCTCGTCGCGCTGCTCACGCCGATCATCAAGGCGTTCCTGACCGACAACGCGTTCGAGTCGACCAACCACGCGATGCAGATCTACGGCGGCCATGGCTTCATCTCCGAGTGGGGCATGGAGCAGTACGTGCGCGACGCGCGGATCAACATGATCTACGAAGGCACGAACTCGATCCAGTCGCTCGACCTGCTGGGCCGCAAGGTGCTCGGCGACATGGGCGCGAAGCTGAAGAAGTTCGGCAAGCTTGTCACCGAATTCGCGGAAGCCGAAGGCGTGAAGCCGGAGATGGCCGAGTTCATCAACCCGCTCGCCGACATCGGTGAAAAGGTGCAGAAGCTGACGATGGAAATCGGCATGAAGGCGATGCAGAACCCGGACGAAGTCGGCGCGGCCGCCGTGCCGTACCTGCGTACCGTCGGCCACCTGGTGTTCTCGTACTTCTGGGCGCGCATGGCGCGCCTCGCCCTCGACAAGGAAGCGTCGGGCGATCCGTTCTACAAGTCGAAGCTCGCCACCGCCCGCTTCTACTTCGCGCGTCTGCTGCCCGAAACGGCATCGACGATCCGTGCCGCGCGCGCCGGTTCGAAGACGCTGATGGAAGTCGACGAATCGCTGTTCTGACGCGAGTCCGGGCGGTGCGCGCCGCGTGCCGCGCCGCCCGAACGCAACGATTCCTGGTACTCACTTCGCCGTGCAGCCCTCACATTCCGCGCTGCACGACACTATCCGGAGACATCCCGTGAGCAATTTCCTGATTCGCAAGGTCGCCGTGCTGGGCGCCGGCGTGATGGGCGCGCAGATCGCCGCGCATCTCGTCAACGCGCGCGTGCCGGTGCTGCTGTTCGACCTGCCGGCCAAGGAAGGCCCGAAAAACGCGATTGCGCTGAAGGCGATCGAAAACCTGAAGAAGCTGTCGCCCGCGCCGTTCGGCGTGAAGGACGATGCGAAGTACCTCGAGGCGGCGAACTACGAAGACGACATCGCGAAGCTCGCCGAATGCGACGTCGTGATCGAAGCGATCGCCGAGCGGATGGACTGGAAACACGACCTGTACAAGAAGGTCGCGCCGCACATCGCGCCGAACGCGATCTTCGCGACCAACACGTCGGGCCTGTCGATCACGAAGCTGTCCGAAGGTTTCTCGGACGAGTTGAAGGCGCGCTTCTGCGGCGTGCACTTCTTCAACCCGCCGCGCTACATGCACCTCGTCGAGCTGATCCCGACCGCGCATACGCGTCCGGAAATCCTCGACCAGCTCGAAACCTTCCTGACGAGCGTCGTCGGCAAGGGCGTCGTGCGCGCGAAGGACACGCCGAACTTCATCGCGAACCGCGTCGGCATCTTCTCGATCCTCGCGGTGATCACCGAGGCCGCGAAGTTCGGCCTGCGCTTCGACGAAGTCGACGATCTGACCGGCAGCCGCCTCGGCCGCGCGAAGTCGGCGACGTTCCGCACCGCGGACGTGGTCGGCCTCGACACGATGGCGCACGTGATCAAGACGATGCAGGACAACCTCGCCGACGATCCGTTCTTCCCGGTCTACCAGACGCCCGCCGTGCTCGCCGAACTGGTGAAGCAGGGCGCGCTCGGCCAGAAGACGGGCGGCGGGTTCTACAAGAAGGAAGGCAAGGCGATCAAGGTACTCGACGCGAAGACGGGCAGCTACGTCGATTCGGGCGCGAAGGCGGACGAAACGGTCGGCCGCATCCTGAAGCGCCCGCCGGCGGAACGCCTGAAGCTGCTGCGCGAGACGGATCATCCGCACGCGCAGTTCCTGTGGTCGATCTTCCGCGACGTGTTCCACTACATCGGCGTGCATCTCGAGTCGATCGCCGACAACGCGCGCGACGTCGACCTCGCGATCCGCTGGGGCTTCGGCTGGAACGAAGGCCCGTTCGAAGGCTGGCAGGCGGCCGGCTGGAAGCAGGTCGCCGAGTGGGTGCAGGAAGACATCGCGGCCGGCAAGGCGCTCGCGAACGTGCCGCTGCCGTCGTGGGTGCTCGAGGGCCCGGTCGCCGAGCAGGGCGGCGTGCACACGGCCGAAGGCTCGTGGGCACCGGCATCGAAGCGCTTCGTGCCGCGTTCGGACCTGGCCGTGTACCGCAAGCAGGTGTTCCGCGCGCCGCTGCTGGGCGAAGCGGGCGCCGATCCGAAGACGTACGGCAAGACGCTGTTCGAAACCGACGCGGTGCGCGCGTGGGTCGACGATCGTGCCGGTGAAGACGACGTCGTGATCGTGTCGTTCAAGTCGAAGATGAACACGATCGGACCGAGCGTGATCGACGGCCTCGTGCAGGCGATCGAGCTCGCGGAGAAGGACTACAAGGGCGTGGTGATCTGGCAGCCGACGTCGCTGAAGCTCGGCACGCCGGGCGGCCCGTTCTCGGCCGGCGCGAACCTCGAGGAGGCGATGCCCGCGTTCATGATGGGCGGCGCGAAGGGCATCGAGCCGTTCGTGAAGAAGTTCCAGGAAGGCATGCTGCGCGTGAAGTACGCGAACGTGCCGGTCGTGGCAGCCGTGTCGGGCATCGCGCTCGGCGGCGGGTGCGAGCTGATGCTGCACAGCGCGAAGCGCGTCGTGCACGTCGAGAGCTACATCGGCCTCGTCGAAGTGGGCGTCGGCCTCGTGCCGGCCGGCGGCGGCCTGAAGGAAGCGGCGCTGCGCGCGGCGGACGCCGCGACGGCCGCGAACGCGACCACCGACATCCTGAAGTTCGTCACGAAGTCGTTCGAGAACGCGGCGATGGCGAAGGTGTCGGCGTCCGCGCACGACGCACGGGCGATGGGCTACGTGAAGCCGTCCGACACGATCGTCTTCAACGTGTTCGAACTGCTCGACACCGCGAAGAAGGAAGCGCGTGCGCTGGCCGACACCGGCTACCGCGCACCGCTGCGCGCGAAGGACGTGCCGGTCGCGGGCCGTTCGGCGATCGCGACGATCAAGGCATCGCTCGTCAACATGCGTGACGGCCGCTTCATCAGCGACCACGACTACCTGATCGCGAGCCGCATCGCCGAAGCCGTGTGCGGCGGCGACGTCGAAGCCGGCAGCCTCGTCGACGAAGAATGGCTGCTCGCGCTGGAGCGCCGCGCGTTCGTCGAGCTGCTCGGTACGCAGAAGACGCAGGAACGGATCATGGGCATGTTGCAGACCGGCAAGCCGGTGCGTAACTGAGCGAGCAGACAAGGAGTCTGAAATGAGCAAACAACTGCAAGACGCATACATCGTCGCCGCCAGCCGCACGCCGATCGGCAAGGCCCCGCGCGGTGTCTTCAAGAACACGCGCCCCGACGAGCTGCTGGTTCACGCGATCAAGTCGGCCGTCGCGCAGGTGCCCGGTCTCGACACGAAGGTGATCGAGGACGCGATCATCGGCTGCGCGATTCCGGAAGCCGAGCAGGGCCTGAACGTCGCGCGCATGGGCGCGCTGCTCGCCGGGCTGCCGCAGACGGTCGGCGGCGTGACGGTCAACCGCTTCTGCGCGTCGGGCATCACCGCGCTCGCGATGGCGGCCGACCGCATCCGTGTGGGCGAATCGGACGCGATCTTCGCGGGCGGCTGCGAATCGATGAGCATGGTGCCGATGATGGGCAACAAGCCGTCGATGTCGCCGCACATCTTCGATCGCAGCGAAGACTTCGGCATCGCGTACGGGATGGGCCTGACGGCCGAGCGCGTCGCCGAACAGTGGAAGGTGAGCCGCGACGACCAGGACGCGTTCTCGGTCGAGTCGCACCGCAAGGCGCTCGCCGCGCAGCAGGCCGGCGAGTTCGGCGACGAAATCGCTGCGTACACGATCACCGAGCGGTTCCCGAACCTCGCGACCGGTGAGGTCGACGTGAAGACGCGCGAGATCAAGCTCGACGAAGGTCCGCGCGCGGATACGTCGCTCGAAGGTCTCGCGAAGCTGCGCACGGTATTCGCGAACAAGGGCTCGGTCACGGCCGGCAACAGCTCGCAGACGTCGGACGGCGCGGGTGCGCTGCTCGTCGTGTCGGAGAAGGTGCTGAAGGAATTCAACCTGACGCCGCTCGCGCGCTTCGTGAGCTTCGCGGTGCGCGGCGTGCCGCCGGAAATCATGGGGATCGGTCCGAAGGAAGCGATTCCGGCCGCGCTGAAGGCCGCGGGCCTGAAGCAGGACGATCTCGACTGGATCGAGCTGAACGAAGCGTTCGCCGCGCAATCGCTGGCGGTGATGCGCGATCTCGGCCTCGATCCGTCGAAGGTCAACCCGATGGGCGGCGCGATCGCACTGGGCCACCCGCTCGGCGCGACCGGCGCGATCCGCGCGGCGACCGTCGTGCACGGCCTGCGCCGCCGCAACCTGAAGTACGGGATGGTCACGATGTGCGTCGGCACCGGCATGGGTGCGGCGGGCATCATCGAACGCCTGTAAGCGGGACACGACGAGAAGCGACGACGGTGCGCGGGCCACGAGCTCGCGCACCGTTTTTTCATTCCGGTAGAGACAGTTCAAGGAGACGGTTGTGGCCGACATTCAAGTGGAACGCGCCGACGGCGTGATGACGATCACGATCGCGCGCCCGGCGAAGAAGAATGCGCTGACGGCGGCGATGTACCAGACGATGGCCGATGCGCTCGCCGACGCGCAGGAAGACAAGGCGACGCGCGTGATCCTGCTGCGCGGCAGCGACGGCAATTTCAGCGCGGGCAACGATCTCGAGGATTTCCTGAAGGCGCCGCCGCAGGACGATACCGCGTCGGTGTTCCAGTTCCTGGCGCGGATCAGCAGCGCGAGCAAGCCGGTCGTGGCCGCGGTGCCGGGCATCGCGGTCGGCGTCGGCGTGACGATGCTGCTGCACTGCGATCTGGTCTACGCGGCCGACACCGCGACGTTCTCGCTGCCGTTCGCGCAGCTCGGGTTGTGCCCGGAAGCCGCGTCGAGCGCACTGCTGCCGCGGCTGGCCGGCCATCAGGTCGCCGCCGAGAAGCTGCTGCTGGGCGAGGCGTTCGACGCGCTGGAAGCGCACCGGATCGGCATCGTCAACCGCGTGCTGCCGGCAGCCGAACTCGACGCGTTCGCGGCGAAGCAGGCAGCGAAGCTGGCGGCGTTGCCGGCGGCATCGCTGCGGGTGACGAAGGCGCTGCTCAAGGATACGGGCGGCGTGGCGACGCCCGCGCGGATGGCCGAGGAAGCGCGTCATTTCGCGACGATGCTGCGCGCGCCGGAAGCGCGCGAGGCGATGACCGCGTTCTTCGAGAAGCGCAAGCCGGATTTCCGTCAGTTCGACTGACGGACTGAGGCGCGCCGGCGGGAGACCGTCGGCGCACGCGCACGGTCTGGATCAGGCCGTGCCGTAATCGACGTGGCCGGTTTCGCGGCAGAAGCTGACGAGCCGCAAGCCGGCCGCCTTCGCGATTTCGATCGCGAGCGACGACGGCGCGGAGATGGTCGCGACCAGCGGGATGCCGACCCGCGCCGCCTTGCGCACGAGCTCGTAGCTCGCGCGGCTCGACAGGAACACGAAGCCGTCGGTGGTATCGGCGCGCGACAGCACGAGGGAGCCGATCAGCTTGTCGAGCGCGTTGTGGCGGCCGACATCCTCGAATGCCGCGCGAATCGCGCCTGTTGCGTCGCACCACGCGGCCGCATGCAGGCCGCCGGTCAGTTTCGTGAGCGCCTGATGCGCCGGCAGCGCATGCGCGGCGCGCGCCAGCGCGTCGGGCGCGAGGCGCGCGAGAAAGCCGGTATCGGGCACGCGTTCGGGTGCGAGGTCGAGCAGGTCGATGCTCTCGATGCCGCAGACGCCGCAGCCCGTGCGCCCCGCGAGCGCGCGGCGCCGGTCCTTCAGCGCGGCGAACGCCTGCTGGACCACTTCCAGATGGACTTCCGCATGCGGCAGCGGCGCGTCGGCGTGCAGGATCACCTCGATGTCCTTGATGTCGCTGCCGCGCGCGACGATGCCTTCCGAGATCGCGAAGCCGACCGCGAACGCTTCGAGGTCGCACGGCGTACACATCATCACCGCGTGCGAGATGCCGTTGAAGACGAGTGCGACCGGCCATTCCTGGCCGACGAAGTCGTGCGCGGTCTCGACCGCGCCGCCGCGCGTGCGGCTCACGGGCAGCTCGATCGCGCCGCGCGGTTCGTCGCGCAATGCGTCGTGCAGTTCGTCTGATTGGGTCGGATTCACGAGCACTCCCGTTGATTCGAAGCGCGGCCGGCGACGATCGTACCGCCGCCCGCGCGCAGAGGTTCTAAAATACCCCAGGCAAGCCGGCCGCGCCGGCATCCGCCACGTCAGGTAACGACCATGGGACTCAGCGACGCTCCGTTGCTCTTCAACTTCGAACACGATTCGTCGGAAAACTTCACGTACATCCCGATGATCGTGCGTTTCAATCTCGACCGCTTCGGGCTGCGGATTTCGCTCGAACAGTGGCAACTGCTGCCGCTCGAGGACCGCAAGCTGCTCGCGCGCTTTCCGGCCGACGACGACACCGCGATCGAGCCCAATTTCGATCACGCGCTGTTCGAAATGCTGCGCACGCACGCCGATCTGGAGCCGTCATGGTTCCAGCCGGACGAGCAACCGGCCTGGCGCACCGTCGACACGGTGCCGGCGTCGCTCGTGCAGCAAAGCGCGCTGGCCGGGCTGCCGGCGCCGGCGCTCGCGCAGTGGCAGCGGCTTGCGCCATTCCAGCGCTACGTGCTGGTCAAGCTGTCGCGCAAGCCGGCGCTGAATCACGATTTCGTGCCCGCGATGCGGGAGTTCGGGCTGGCCGCCACGCACTGACCGGCCGTATGCCGCGCCGCATGCCGCGCTGCGCTGCGCTGCGGCGCGTGCGCATCAGAGCGGCGGCAGTTGGCGCGGCTTGCGGTCCGACCCGGTCGCGACGTAGGTGAGCGTCGCTTCGGTGACTTTCACGACTTCGCCCATCAGGCGCATGCGCTGTGCGTACACCTCGACGTCGACGGTGATCGACGTATTGCCGGTGCGCATGATGGTGGCGTAGAAGCTCAGCAGATCGCCGACGAATACCGGCTGCTTGAACACGAACGAGTTGACCGCGACCGTCGCGACGCGGCCGTTCGCGCGCTGGCTCGCGGGGATCGAGCCGGCGATGTCGACCTGCGACATGATCCAGCCGCCGAACACGTCGCCGTGGACGTTCGCGTCGTGGGGTTGCGGGACGACGCGCAGCGCGGGCTGCTTCTGCGGGAGTTCGAGGGTCGAATCGGTCATGGCGGGGGCTTTCATCCTGTAATAAATGAGCCGCCGCGCGCAGGCTTGGCCGGCGAGGGCGCCGGCAGCGGCGCGAAGCGGCTTCTGCGACAATACAACGTTCGCAAATTGTACGAGAAAGCGCGCGAGCCGGCCGTCGAGACACGGTTGGAGCCCCGCCGCGGAACCCTTCCCCATGCGCCGATTTCCCGCTTCCGGCGAGCCCGCGCCGGCTTCGACCGGGCCTCGCAACGACTGGCAGACCATCCGGTCGCTGCTGCCGTACCTGACCACCTACAAATGGCGCGTCGCGCTCGCGCTCGGCTGCCTGATCGGTGCGAAGGTCGCGAACCTCGGCGTGCCGGTCGTGATGAAGCGCATCGTCGACCATCTGTCCTACGTGCAGCAGCTCACCGCGCTCGGCCGTGCCGAACAGTCGGCCGGCATCGTGCTCGCGGGCGGCGTCGGGCTGCTGGTGGTCGCGTATGCGCTCGTGCGGCTGTCGACGTCGCTCTTTACCGAGCTGCGCGAGATCCTGTTCTCGAAGGTCACCGAGAGCGCGGTGCGCCAGCTCGCGCTGCAGGTGTTCCGGCATCTGCACGGGCTGTCGCTGCGGTTTCATCTCGAGCGCCAGACGGGCGGCATGTCGCGCGACATCGAGCGCGGCACGCGCGGCATCCAGCAACTGATTTCGTATTCGCTGTACAGCATCCTGCCGACGCTCGTCGAGGTCGGGCTCGTGCTCGGCTTCTTCGTGGTCAAGTACGAGGCTTACTACGCGTACGTGACGTTCGCCGCGCTGGTCACGTACATCGTGTTCACCGTGAAGGTCACCAACTGGCGCACGCACTTCCGCCGCACGATGAACGAGCTCGATTCGCGCGCGAACTCGCGGGCCATCGATTCGCTGATCAACTACGAGACGGTGAAGTACTTCGGCAACGAGGAGTGGGAGGCGCAGCGCTACGACGAGAACCTGAAGCGCTACCGGAAGGCCGCGATCCGCTCGCAGAACTCGCTGTCGGTGCTGAACTTCGGTCAGCAGGCGATCATCGGCACGGGCCTCGTGTTCATCCTGTGGCGGGCGACGCAGGGCGTGCTCGCGGGCAAGCTGACGCTCGGCGATCTCGTGCTGATCAACACGTTCATGCTGCAGCTGTACATTCCGCTGAACTTTCTCGGCGTCGTCTATCGCGAGCTGAAGCAGAGCCTGACCGACATGGACCGGATGTTCGGGCTGCTGTCCGCGCCGAAGGAAGTGGCCGACCGGCCCGATGCGCGGCCGCTCGCGGTGGCCGGCGCGCAGGTGCGCTTCGAGCACGTGAACTTCGCGTACGAGCCGTCGCGGCAGATCCTGCACGACGTGACGTTTACGATCGAGGCCGGCACGACGACGGCGGTGGTCGGCCACAGCGGTTCGGGGAAATCGACGCTGTCGCGGTTGCTGTTCCGCTTCTACGATCTCGACCGCGAGACGGGCGGTGCGATCCGGATAGACGGTCAGGACATCCGCGACGTCACGCAGGAATCGCTGCGCGCATCGATCGGGATCGTGCCGCAGGACACCGTGCTGTTCAACGACTCGATCTACTACAACATCGCGTACGGCCGGCCGACGGCGACCCGCGACGAGGTGGTCGCGGCCGCGCGCGCCGCGCACATCCACGATTTCATCGAAACTTTGCCGAAGGGCTATGACACGCCGGTGGGCGAGCGCGGGCTGAAGCTGTCGGGCGGCGAGAAGCAGCGCGTCGCGATCGCGCGCACGCTATTGAAGGACCCACCGGTGCTGCTGTTCGACGAAGCGACGTCGGCGCTCGATTCTCGCTCGGAACGCGCGATCCAGCACGAACTCGACCAGATCGCGCGGCATCGCACGACGCTCGTGATCGCGCACCGGCTGTCGACGGTCGTGCACGCGCAGCAGATCCTCGTGATGGACCACGGGCGGATCGTCGAACGCGGCACGCACGACGAACTCGTGCGCGCCGACGGGCTGTATGCGCAGATGTGGGCGCTGCAACAGCAGCGCGCGGCGGCGGGTGGGGAAGAGGCCGAGGCCGCGTAACGGTTTGGAGGCGTGCTGCGTGCCGTGGCGCGCGGCGGGAGCGGGCGGTGTGCCGGCTGTCCGACACCCTGCAGCGTGGCGCCGTCACGGCTGGGTGAGCCGGCGGAGCGTTTCCGGCATTCGCTCCGGAACGGTTCGCGGCTGGTGGACCGCGCGCCGTCCCCGGCCTGTCAGCCCATCGGCCGCCACGCCGGGGAACCGGCAGTCAGTCGCGAAACGATCAGCTTGCCGCGGCGCGCAGTCGCGCGTCGAGTTCGCCGAGCTGCGCGGGCGTGCCGACGTTCTCCCAGATGCCTTCGTACAGTTCGCCGCTCGCGTGGCCGGCTTCGATCGCCGCGCGATAGTACGGCGTCAGCGCGCGCCGCGTGCCGGGCGCGAGATCGCGGAACATCCGCGTGTCGTACAGGCCGATGTTGCCGAACGTGAAGCGCGCGGCACCGTCGAGCGCCAGACGACCGTCGTCGCCGAGCGCGAAGTCGCCGGCCGGGTGGAACGGCGGGTTCGGCACCATCACCAGGTGCATCGCCGGCGTGTCGAGCGCGGCCATCCGGGCGGCGCGCGGCGCGAGCGTCCGGTAGTCGAACGCGCAGTACACGTCGCCGCTGACGGCCGCGAACACGGCCGGCTGTCCATCACGCTCGATGAGCGGCAGCGCCTGCGCGATGCCGCCCGCGGTCTCCAGCGCGTCGCCTTCGGCCGAATACGCGAGCCGCACGCCCCAGCGCGAACCGTCGCCGAGCGCCGCCTCGATCTGCTCGCCGAGCCACGCGTGGTTGATCACGATCGTCTCGATGCCCGCCCGCGCGAGCGCCTCGATCTGCCAGACGATCAGCGGCTTGCCGCCGGCTTCGAGCAGCGGTTTCGGGCGGGTGTCGGTCAGCGGACGCATCCGCTCGCCGCGTCCGGCGGCGAAGATCATCGCCGTGGTCAGGGTAGTGCTCATGTTCGACTGGACGTGAGGACGGTCAGAACGTATAGCCGACGTCGGCCGGTGCGTTGCCCTCGAGCTCGTCGAGCAGCTTCGCGAACGGCACGAGCGGGCGATAGCGCAGCGCGACCTTGCGCGCATAGGTCAGGAAGCGCGGCAGGTCGTTCAGGTAGTGCGGCTTGCCGTCGCGGTAGTTGATGCGCGCGAACAGGCCGAGAATCTTGATATGGCGCTGCAGCCCCATCCATTCGAGCTGGCGGTAGAACTCGCCGAAATCCGGATCGACCGGCAGGCCGGCCTTTTTCGCCTTTTCCCAGTAATACGCGAAGCAGTCGAGCTCGAACTCCTCGTCCCAGCTGATGAAGGCGTCGCGCAGCAGCGACACGACGTCGTACGTCAGCGGTCCGTATACGGCGTCCTGGAAGTCGAGCACGCCGGGGTTCGGCTCGCAGACCATCAGGTTGCGCGGCATGAAGTCGCGCAGCATGAAACCCTGCGGCTGCGCGTGCGCGCTCGCGACCAGCAGCGCGAAGGTGCGGTCGAGCGTGCCGCGCATCGCGTCGGTGACCGGCTTGCCGAGGTGGCGGCCGACGAACCATTCGGGCAGCAGCTCCATTTCGCGGCGCAGGAACGCTTCGTCGAACGGCGGCAGCACGTCGGGCTTCGACGTGAGCTGGAAGCGGATCAGCGCATCGAGCGCGGCGCGCATCAGCGGGCGTGCGGCGGTCGGGTCCGCCGGATCGAGCACCGAGATGTACGACGTGCGGCCGAGGTCGGTCACGAGCATGAAGCCCGCGTCGAAATCGTGGGCCAGCACGTCCGGCACGTGGTCGCCGGCCGCGGCGAGCAACTGCGCGACCTGGACGAACTCGCGGCACTTCTCGGGCGGCGGCGCATCGACCGCGATCAGCGTGCCGCCGGGGCTCGCGGCCGACGCGACGCGGAAATAGCGGCGGAAACTGGCGTCCGACGAGGCGGGCGCGAGGGTCGACAGGTCGAGGGCGTAGCGCTCGGCGAGCGGGTGCAGCCACGCGGTGAGCGCGTCGAGGCGGGCGTCGGGCTGGGATGCGGCGGATGGGGGCGTCATGAAACTCGGCGGAGGGGGGAACGTCTTGCCATATAATACCCCACGACTTTTTTGACGCGCCCCGCGTCAGCTTCCGCCGTGCAGGCCCGCCGCCTGTCGCGCCGTCCGCCCGATCGCCTCCCCGGTTTGCGAAGAGCCGCAGTCGCGGCTCGACGGCGCGGCCGCCGCGCGCGAGGTGCCGTGCAGGCGCGGTTGACAAGGGGCGATTCGCCAAACGATAGATGCCGCCCAAACCGCTATTCCCGAATGTTTTCCCCGGTGACGGGGCGCCGCGCAAACGGCGGCTCGCGCTCGCGCTCCTGGCCGTGCCCGGCCTCGTGCCGGCCGTGTCGTATGCGCAGCTGTCGGGCGCGGCTGCGCAGCCGCAGCCGCTCGACTCGCCGTGGGATCTGCGTCTCGCGCCCCAGCTCGAGGATCATCCGCTGAAGGACGGCGCGAAGCCGGCCGCCTTCGTGATCGCCGACCATACGAGCGGCACCGCCGAGCAGGATCTCGCCGCGAAGGGCTCGGCCGAGCTGCGGCGCGGCGACGCCGTCGTGAAGGCCGACGCGATCCACTACGATCAGGATACCGACATGGCCGATGCGTACGGCCAGGTCAAGGTGATCAATGGCGGCACGTCGTTCGCCGGCCCCGAGGCGCACCTGAAGATCGAGGCGAACCAGGGCTTCATGACCGCGCCGAAGTATCACTTCAACGTGACGGGCGGCTCGGGCAGCGCGGAGCGTGTCGACATGGTCGACAACGAGCGCTCGGTGTTCGTCAACGGCACGTACACGGCGTGCCAGTGCTCGACGAACCCCGCTTGGTACATCAAGGGCAGCCGCTTCGATTTCGATACGGGCGCCGACGAAGGCACCGCGCGCAACGGCGTGCTGTTCTTCCAGGGCGTGCCGATCTTCGCGAGCCCGTGGATGACGTTCCCGCTGTCGGGCGAGCGGCGCAGCGGCCTGCTGCCGCCGACGTTCTCGATGAACTCGAGCAACGGCTTCGAGCTGTCGCTGCCGTACTACTTCAACATCGCGCCGAACCGCGACCTGACGCTCACGCCGCGCATCATCTCGCGGCGCGGCGTGATGACCGAAGCGACGTTCCGCTATCTGTCGCCGTCGTATTCGGGCACGTTTACGGCCAATTACCTGCCGGATGACCGGCTCGCGCACCGCAACCGCTACGCGATCTACTGGCAGCACCAGCAGAACTTCGGCGGCGGCTTCGGCGGCTACGTCTATTACAACAAGGTCTCGGACAACACGTATCCCGAAGACCTCGGCTCGGCGAACCAGTTCATCAACGGGACGCAGACGCTGTACCAGCAGGAAGCGGGCCTCACGTACAACAACGGCCCGTGGTCGGTGCTCGCGCGCTACCAGCACTGGCAGACGCTGCCGCCGTCGATCGCGCCGTACAGCCGCGAGCCGCAGTTGAACGTGAAGTACACGAAGTACAACGTCGGCGGGTTCGACTTCGGCGCGGAAGCCGACTATTCGCGGTTCCGCATCACGACCGCCGATGCGACCGAAGGCGACCGGATCGTCTTCAACCCGTACATCTCGTACGGCGTGTACGGCCCCGGCTACTTCGTCGTGCCGAAGGTCCAGTACCACTTCGCGTCGTACGACCTGAACTACCTGTCGTCGACCACGCCGAACAGCCCGAAGCGCTTCACCGAGTCGATCCCGACCGTGACCTTCGACACGGGCCTGATCTTCGATCGCTCGGTGCGCCTGTTCGGCCAGGACTTCATCCAGACCCTCGAGCCGCGCCTGTACTACGTGTACACGCCGTATCGCGACCAGTCGAACGCGCCGCTGTTCGACACCGCGGAATCGGACTTCGGCCTCGCGGAAATCTACCAGCCGAACACGTTCGTCGGGAACGACCGGATCGCCGATGCGAACCGGATCACGGCCGGCCTGACGTCGCGCTTCATCGATCCGCGCACCGGCGACGAGCGCGCGCGCTTCGTGATCGCGCAGCAGTACTACTTCGCCGATCAGCGCGTCACGCTGAACCCCGGGCAGGCCGCCGTGCTGGCGCGCCACTCCGACCTGATCGTCGGCGCCGCGCTGAAGCTCGGCTCGGGCTTCATGTCCGAGACGGCATTCCAGTACAACCAGAACAACAACCAGCTCGTGAAGTCGAGCGTCGGTTTCGGCTACAGCCCGGGCGAGCGCCGCGTGATCAACGTCGGCTACCGCTATACGCGTGCGAACACCACCCTCGACAACCAGCCGATCAACCAGTTCCTGGTGTCCGCGCAATGGCCGCTCACGCGCCGCCTGTATGCGATCGGCCGTTTCAACTACGACCTCGCCGGAGATCGCGTGGTCGACGGTCTGGTCGGCTTACAATACGACGCGGATTGCTGGGCGCTCGGGGTCGGGGTGCAGCGGGCCGCGAACGGCATCAATTCGTCGGGACAGCAGAACTCGTCGACGCGATTCATGATGCAGCTGACGCTCAAGGGCCTGTCGACCGTCGACAACGGCCTCGTGTCCGCATTCCGCGCCGGGGTGCCGGGCTACACGCCGTTGCCGCCGCCGCCGCCGCCGATGTCCCGCTTCAGCAACTACGAGTAACGCCGGCATGTCTGCACCGGTCAGCACGATTTCAATGGAGTTCCAGTGGCAATGAAGAAAACCCTTCGTTTCGCGGCAGTCGTGTCCAGCCTCGCCGCGTCCGCCGCGCTGCTCGTCGCCGCGCCGGCCGCGGCGCAGGCGCTCGGTTCGCAAGGTGCGCAGCTCGCCGACGAAGTCGTCGCGGTCGTCAACAACGACGTGATCACGGGCCGCGAACTCGACCAGCGCGTCGGCCTGATCGCGCGCCGGCTGCAGCAGCAGAACGCGCCGGTGCCGCCGGCCGACCAGCTGCGCGCGCAGGTGCTGAACCAGATGGTGCTCGAGCGTATCCAGGTGCAGAAGGCCAAGGACGACGGAATCCGTATCGACGACGCGACCGTGCAGGCCACGCTGCAGCGTCTCGCGCAGGCGAACGGGATGACGCTCGACCAGTACCGCGGGCGCCTCGAGGCGCAAGGCGTGCCCTGGAGCATCTTCACGAACGACGCGCGCACCGAGCTGATGCTGTCGAAGCTGCGCGAGCGCGAGGTCGACGGCAAGATCACGGTGTCGGACGCCGAGGTCGCGAACTACATCGCGAGCCAGCGCGGGCCGAACGCGTCGCAGCAGCAGGACCTGCGCTTCCAGCACATCTTCATCAAGGCGCCCACCAACGCGCCGCAGGCCGACATCGAGGCCGCGCAGAAGAAGGCCGACGCGCTGCTGCAGCAGGCGAAGTCGGGCGCCGATTTCGAGCGCCTCGCGAAGAACAACTCCGAAGCGAACGACGCGAAGAAGGGCGGCGATCTCGGCTTCAAGTCGCCGAGCGCGCTGCCGGCCGACGTCGTCGACGCCGCGTCGAAGCTGCGCCCGGGCCAGGTCAACCCGACGCTGATCCGCGTGCCGGACGGCTTCGAGATCGTGCGCCTCGTCGATCGCCGCCAGAGCCAGGGCGCGAGCGCCGCGGCGCCGAAGATCGTCCAGACGCACGTGCGCCATATCCTGCTGCGCGTCGGCGAAGGCAAGTCCGAAGGCCAGGCGCGCCAGCAACTGGTCGACATCCGCAACCAGGTCGAGGCCGGCGGCGATTTCGCGAAGTTCGCGCGCACCTATTCGCAGGACGGTTCCGCGTCGCAGGGCGGCGATCTCGGCTGGATCAGCCCGGGCGAGACCGTGCCGGAATTCGAGCGCGCGATGAACAACCTGCAGGACGGCCAGATCAGTCAGCCGATTCGTACCGAATACGGCTACCACCTGATCCAGGTGCTGAACCGCCGCGAGGCGGAAGGGTCGGTGCAGCAGCAGATGGACATCGCCCGTCAGGCGATCGGCCAGCGCAAGGCCGAGCAGGCGTATGCCGACTGGCTGCGCGAGCTGCGCGACTCGTCGTACGTGCAGTACAAGATCGGCGGCGTCGGCCCGGCGAACTGAGCGAGCATCAATGACCACGCCCGCGCTGCAGATCGCGATCACGACCGGCGAACCCGCGGGAGTCGGCCCGGAGCTGACCGTGCAGGCGCTGCGTGACGCCGCGCAGCGCTGGCCCGATGCGCATTTCACCGTGCTCGGCGATGCGGCGCTGCTCGACGCGCGGGCCGCGGCGGTCGGCGCCGACCCGGCCACGCTGGCCGGCAGCGCGCAGGTGTCGGTCGCGCATCACGCGCTGGCCGTGCCCGCGCAGGCGGGCAAGCTGGACGCGGCGAACGGCCGGTACGTGCTCGGCCTGCTCGACGCGGCGATCGACGGCGCGCTGGCGGGCCGGTACGACGCGATCGTCACCGCACCGCTGCAGAAAAGCACGATCAACGATGCGGGCGTGCCGTTCACCGGCCATACCGAATACCTGGCCGAGCGCACGCATACGCCGCGCGTCGTGATGATGCTGGCCGGCACCGGCCACCGGCCGCTGCGTGTCGCCCTCGCGACCACGCACCTGCCGCTGAAGGACGTATCGGCCGCGCTGACGATCGACGGGCTCGTCGAGACGCTCGCGATCATCGATCGTGACCTGCGGCGCGACTTCGGTCTCGCCGCACCGCGCATCCTCGTGACGGGCCTGAACCCGCACGCGGGCGAGAACGGTTATCTCGGCCGCGAGGAGATCGACGTGATCTCGCCGGCACTGGCCCGCGCGAACGCGCAACACATCGACGCGCGCGGCCCGTATCCGGCCGACACGCTGTTCCAGCCGCGCCATCTGGCCGATGCCGATTGCGTACTCGCGATGTTCCATGACCAGGGTCTGCCCGTGCTGAAGTACGCGACGTTCGGCGAGGGCATCAACGTGACGCTCGGGCTGCCGATCATCCGCACGTCGGTCGATCACGGCACCGCACTCGATCTGGCCGGCACGGGCCGCGCGGATCCGGGCAGCATGATCGCCGCGCTCGATACGGCCGTCACGATGGCGCGCCATCGCCGCGCAGCCTGACGCTGCCGGTTTACCCCATTCGTCGTATTTTTCGTTTCATTCAGTCGATGTCGAACAGCAGACAGCACCAAGGCCATTTCGCGCGCAAGCGCTTCGGGCAGAACTTCCTCGTCGATCACGGCGTGATCGACTCGATCGTCGCGACGATCGGCCCCGCGCGCGGCCAGCGGATGGTCGAGATCGGCCCGGGGCTCGGCGCGCTGACCGGGCCGCTGATCGAGCGTCTCGCGACGCCCGAGTCGCCGCTGCACGCGGTCGAACTCGACCGCGACCTGATCGGGCGCCTGCAGCAACGCTTCGGCGCGCTGCTGGAGCTGCACGCGGGCGACGCGCTCGCGTTCGACTTCCGGTCGCTCGCGGCGCCCGGCGACAAGCCGTCGCTGCGGATCGTCGGCAATCTGCCGTACAACATTTCCAGCCCGCTGCTGTTTCACCTGATGACGTTCGCCGATGCGGTCATCGACCAGCATTTCATGCTGCAGAACGAAGTCGTCGAGCGGATGGTCGCGGAGCCGGGCACGAAGGCGTTTTCGCGGCTGTCCGTGATGCTGCAGTACCGCTACGTGATGGAAAAGATGCTCGACGTGCCGCCGGAATCGTTCCAGCCGCCGCCGAAGGTCGATTCGGCGATCGTCCGGATGATTCCGTACGAGCCGCACGAACTGCCGGACGTCGATCCGGTACTGCTCGGCGAAATCGTCACGGCCGCGTTCTCGCAGCGTCGCAAGATGCTGCGCAATACGCTCGGCGACTACCGCGAGACGATCGATTTCGATGCGCTCGGCTTCGATCTCGCGCGCCGGGCGGAGGACGTGAGCGTGGCCGAATACGTCGGCGTCGCGCAGGCGCTGGCGGCGCTGCGCAAGGCCGGATGACGGACGCGCGTGGCGCGAGCCCACCCCCGGCCGTATCGAAGAGGGCTGCCCGACCGGCAGCCTTTTTTATTGCCCGCGCGTGTTGCGCCGGCCGTCACGCCCGCCGGCGCGGCGGCGCGTTGACGAGCGCGATGCCGGTCAGCACGAGCGCGGCCGCCGACATGAAGCGCCAGCCGACCGATTCGCCGAGCAGCAGCACGCCGAACGCGACGCCGAACAGCGGCGACAGGAACGTGAAGACGGACAGCCGGGACGCGCTGTAGCGCGTCAGCAGCCAGAACCACGACAGGTAGCTGACGAACGCGACGATCACCGACTGGTACGCGAGGCTCGCGAGCGCGACCGGCGTGACCTGCGCGAACGACATCTGGCCGCACAGCGCGGCGAGCGCGACCAGAACGAGCGCCGATACCGCGAGCTGGTAGAACAGCGTCTTGCTCGCGCTGGCCCGCGCGAGCGCCGTCGAGCGCACGACGACCGTCGTCGCGGCCCACATCGCGCCGCCGAGGATGCCGAGCGCGTCGCCGGCGAGCCCGGCCAGCACGGACGCGCCGGGCATGCGCGGCTTCAGGAAGCCGTCCGCGAACGCGAGCGCGATGCCGGCGAATGCAAGGCCGACGCCGGCCCATTGCGCGCGCTGCAGCCGCTCGCCCGGTGCGAACAGGTGCAGGCCGAGCGCGGTGAAGCACGGCGCCGTGTACAGGAAGATCGCCATGTGCGACGCGCTCGTCAGCGTCAGCCCGAAGAACACGCAGATGAATTCGCCGGCGAACAGCGCACCGGCCGCGAGCCCCGCACCGAACGTGCCGTCCGCCTGAAACAGCGGCGTGCCGCGCGAGCGCGCCCAGCCCCATAGCAGCAGCGCGGCGATCGCCGAGCGCAGCCCGGCCTGGAACATCGGCGCGATCGCGGCGTTCGTGCTTTTGATCGCGACCTGCTGGAAGCCCCAGATCGCGCACAGCAGCAACATCAGGCCGACGGCACGTGTATCGAGGGTGCGGCGCACGGGGGCGGCGGCAAGCGCGGTCATCGGCGCGCCTCGTGGGGCGGGCATGGCGGCAACGAGGTTAGGCGGGCGGCGCGTCCGGCGCGCTCGAATCGGCGGTTTCGCACGGCAGTGTGGCGGCAACGAAAGAGGGTGGTCGCGGTCGGGCGGCGGCTCGCATGCCCGCTTTTGGTGCGAAGTGGAAGGATGTTACCCGATCGGCGCGGTGACCGGGCGAGCTGGATCGTGCCGTTTCCGCCGCTGCACTCTTGCTCGCGCCGGTGCAGCCGACACGCTGCATCGGCTGCGCCCCCGGGCTAGGCGCCCCCGGCGAGATTCACCCGACTCCGGTAGAATTTCCGGTTCTGGAAAGTCCCCACAGGAGTACAACACATGCGTTTGCTGCATACGATGCTGCGAGTCGGCGATCTCGACCGCTCGATCAAGTTCTACACCGAATTGCTCGGCATGAAGCTGCTGCGTCGCGAGGATTATCCGGAAGGCAAGTTCACGCTCGCGTTCGTCGGCTACGAAGACGAGAGCACGGGCACCGTGATCGAGCTGACCCACAACTGGGAGACGCCGTCCTACGATCTCGGCAACGGTTTCGGCCATCTGGCGGTGGCGGTCGACGATGCGTACGCGGCCTGCGAGAAGATCAAGGCGCAAGGCGGCAAGGTCACGCGCGAGGCGGGCCCGATGAAGCACGGCACGACCGTGATCGCGTTCGTCGAGGATCCGGACGGCTACAAGATCGAGTTCATCCAGAAGAAGTAAGCGCCGGACGAACCGGGCCGCGGCATGCGCCGCGGCAGCGAAAAAGGGCGATGCGGGATAATCCGCATCGCCCTTTTCGTTGGCGCCGAAGCCGTGCGCGTCAAAGCGACGGCAGCAGCTCGGGCGGGTGATGCTTGAGCGTGTGCCGTGCTTCGCGGAACTCGGGGAAGATCGATTCGACGGTCTGCCAGAAGGCCGGGCTGTGGTTCATCTCGCGCAGGTGCGACAGCTCGTGCGCGACGACGTAGTCGATGATCGACATCGGGAAATGAATCAGCCGCCAGTTCAGGCGGATCTTGCCGTCGCTCGAGCAACTGCCCCAGCGCGTCGCGGCCGACGACAGCGCATACATCGAATACGTGACGCCGAGCTTTTCCGCGTAGACCACGAGGCGTT
The DNA here is from genome assembly GCF_016586105.1 of Burkholderia sp. E168m15. Classification (NCBI taxonomy): domain Bacteria; kingdom Pseudomonadati; phylum Pseudomonadota; class Betaproteobacteria; order Burkholderiales; family Burkholderiaceae; genus Burkholderia; species Burkholderia sp. E168m15. The sequence goes on along the minus strand of NZ_BCPO01000079.1, from coordinate 104,260 downwards.
CGCCGAAGATGCGTTTCGCTTCGCCCTGCAGCCAGCCTTGCACGCGATCCTTGATCTGCTGCATGTCGGCCTGCACGGGCAGCGGCAGCGACAGCCGCAGCGCATCGGCGTCGAACGCGACGGCGCCCGCGCCGAGCGCGATCGTCACCGTCTTGCCGAGATACGGCAGCTGCGCGCCGTCGCGCCAGTCGATTTGCGGCAGCGCGCGCTGCTCGGTGCGCGTCTTCCACTCCGCGAGCTTCGCGAAGATCCAGCGTTGTTTCTCGGCGATCGCCGCTTCGATATCGGCGAGCGTGACCCAGCGCGGCGCGGTGATCGACAACCCGCTGCCGTCGATCGTGAAGCCGATCGTGCGGCGCGCGGAGCGCCTCAGCCGGTATTCGAGCACGCGACTGTCGAGCGCGAACGTGCGCACGCGCGAGCGATCGGGCGCCCGGCCCGGATCGAGCGGCGCGGCGGGGGCGGCTTCGGGCGGTGCCGGCGGGGCGGCAGGCGCCGACGGCGCAGCGGCCGGCCCGTCGAAGAGTGGCAGATCCATCTGGCGATGATCGAGGGCCACGACGGCAGGCCGTGGCCGCGGACGCTGTTTCATCAGTTCGCTTCTTTTTGTCGTACGCAACGGCTGCAATCCGGGGCGTCAGGCGCGCGCGGCATCGCGGGTGCCGGCGTTGCCCGCCTGACGATACGCCTCGGGATCGATGCGGCGCATTTCCGCTTCGATCCACGCTTCGACCTGCGAGTTCAATGCGTCGGGCGTCAGCCCTTCGCTCGCGATCGGCTTGCCGATCGACACCGTGACGACGCCCGGGAATTTCGTGAACGAGTTGCGCGGCCACACACGACCTGCATTGTGCGCGATCGGCACGACCGGCGTGCCGGTTTCGATCGCGAAGCGCGCGCCGCCCGTCTTGTATTTGCCCTGCTTGCCGACCGGCGTGCGCGTGCCTTCGGGGAACATGATCATCCATGCGCCTTCCGACAGGCGCTTCTTGCCCTGGCGGATCACCGACGCGAACGCGTTCTTGCCTTCCTTGCGATTGATGTTGACCATGTGCAGCAGCCCGAGCGCCCAGCCGAAGAACGGCACGTACAGCAGCTCGCGCTTGAACACATAGCACAGCGGCTTGGGCATCAGCGCCGGAAACGCGAGCGTCTCCCACGCGGACTGGTGCTTCGACAGCAGCACGGCCGGGCCGTCGGGCAGGTTCTCGAACCCTTCGATCCGGTAGCGGATGCCGTTCAGCCAGCGCACGACCCACAGCGTCGACTTGCACCAGCCGGCCGCCATCCAGTAGCGCGCGTCGGGGCGCATGAACGGGAACGCGATGAAACACGCGGTGGCGTACGGCACCGTGTACAGGATGAAGTAGATCAGCAGCAGCAGGGAGCGGACGAAGCGCATCGGCGTGAGTCTGGCGTTGGGGAGGATGCGCGCGGCAGCCGCATCACTCGTGTTCGTGTGAAAGAAAATCGAGCGCAAACGCGCGCAGATCGTCGTGGACCTTCGTGCCGTCCGGCAGATTGCCTGCGGCGAGCGTCTTCTTGCCCTTGCCGGTCAGCACGAGGTGCGGCTGGAAGCCGACCGCGACGCCGGCTTGCAGGTCGCGCAGCGAATCGCCGACGACCGGCGTGTGAGCGGGATCGATCTCGAAGCGCTCGGCGATCATCTGCATCATGCCCGGTTTCGGCTTGCGGCAGTCGCAGTGATCCTCGGCCGTGTGCGGGCAGAAGAACACCGCGTCGATGCGTGCGCCGACCGCGGCCGCCGCGCGATGCATTTTCAGGTGCATCTCGTTGAGCGCGGCCATGTCGAACAGCCCGCGACCGATGCCGGACTGGTTGGTCGCCACGACCACGCGGTAGCCCGCGTGGTTGAGCCGGGCGATCGCCTCGAAGCTGCCGGGCAGCGCGATCCATTCGTCGGGCGTCTTGATGAACGCATCCGAATCGACGTTGATCACGCCGTCCCGGTCGAGGACGACGAGCTTTCGGTTGGGGCTGGTCGGCATCGTGCGGCCCTTATGCGGCGAGCTTCGAGATGTCGGCGACGCAGTTCATCTGCTGGTGCAGCGCGGACAGCAGCGCGAGACGGTTCGCGCGCAGGGCCGGATCTTCCGCGTTGACCATCACGTCGTTGAAGAACGTGTCGACCGGCACGCGCAGCGCGGCGAGCGCCGACAGCGCGCCCGTGTACGCACGCGCCTCGAGCTGCGACTGCACGTGCGGCGTGACGGCCGCGAGCTGTTCGTGCAGCGCCTTCTCGGCGGCCTCGACGAGCAGCGTCGGCTGCACCGCGCCGTTCGCGCCGCCTTCCGACTTCTTCAGGATGTTCGAGATCCGCTTGTTCGCGGCCGCGAGTGCTTCGGCTTCCGCGAGGCGCGTGAATTCGCGTACCGCGTCGAGGCGCGCGACGAGATCGTCGATGCGCGTCGGGTTCAGGCTCAGCACCGCGTCGATTTCACCGGCCGAATAGCCGCGCTCGCGCAGCAGGCCGCGCAGGCGATCCATGAAGAACGCGAAGATGGCGTCCGTCGACTCGGCGACGCCCGGCACGCCGGCAAAGCGTGCGTGGGCCGTGTGCAACAGCGACACGAGATCGAGCGGCAACTGCTTTTCGAGCAGCAGGCGCAGCACGCCGAGCGCGTGACGGCGCAGCGCGAACGGGTCCTTCTCGCCGGTCGGCGCGAGGCCGATGCCCCAGATGCCGACGATCGTTTCGAGCTTGTCCGCGAGCGCGACGGCGGTCGACACCGGCGTGGTCGGCAGTGCGTCGCCGGAGAAGCGCGGCTGGTAGTGCTCGGCGCATGCGAGCGCGACGTCGTCGGCTTCGCCGTCGTGGCGCGCGTAGTACGTGCCCATCGTGCCCTGCAGTTCCGGGAATTCGCCGACCATGTCGGTCAGCAGATCGGCCTTCGCGAGGCGCGCGGCGCGCTTCGCGTGCGCGGTGTCGGCGCCGATCGCCGGGGCGATCTCGCCGGCCAGCGCCTCGAGGCGCTCGACGCGGGCGAGCGCCGAACCCAGCTTGTTGTGATAGACGACGTTCGCGAGCTGCGGCACGCGGTCGGCGAGCGGCTTCTTCTTGTCCTGCTCGAAGAAGAACTTTGCATCGGCGAGGCGCGGGCGCACGACGCGCTCGTTGCCTTCGATGATCTCGCCCGGCGTTTTCGTCTCGATGTTCGACACGATCAGGAAGCGCGAGCGCAGCTTGCCGGCGACGTCGGTCAGCGCGAAATACTTCTGGTTCGTCTGCATCGTGAGGATCAGGCATTCCTGCGGCACCTGCAGGAATTCGTCCTCGAAGCGGCACGGGTAGACGACCGGCCATTCGACCAGCGACGTGACTTCGTCGAGCAGCGACTCGGGCATCACGACCGTGTCGCCGTTCGCATGTTCGTTCAGCTGCGTGCGGATCGTTTCGCGGCGATCGGCGAAGTGCGCGATCACGCGGCCCTTGTCGCGCAGCGTGTCGGCATACGCGCGGGCATGCTGGATCGCGACCAGGCCGTCGGACAGGAAGCGGTGGCCGAGCGTCGTGTCGCCGGCATCGACGCCGAACGCGGTGACGGGCACGACGCGGTCGTCGTGCAGCACCGTCAGGCGATGCACCGGGCGCACGAACTTCACGTCCGAGCCGTCCGGGCGCTGGTACGTCATGAATTTCGGGATCGGCAGCTTCGCGAGCGCTTCGTCGAGCGCGGCCTGCAGGCCGTCGGCGAGCGTGGCGCCGGCCGCCGAGTAGTTGATGAAGAACGCTTCGGCCTTGCCGTCCTGCGCGCGTTCGAGATCGGCGATCGACGCATTCGGGTGGCCGAGCGCCGCGAGCTTCTTCGCGAGCGGGGCCGTCGGCTTGCCTTCGGCGTCGAGCGCGACCGACACGGGCAGGACCTTTTCGCGGACCTGTTTGTCAGGCGCGACGGCGCGCACGTTCTGCACGACGACCGCGAGGCGGCGCGGCGTGGCGTAGCGCTCGAACACGAGTTCGCCTTCGATGAGGTCGCGCGCCGCGAGGCGTTGCGCGATGCCTTCGGCGAATGCGTCGCCGAGGCGCGCGAGGGCCTTCGGCGGCAGCTCTTCGGTCAGCAGTTCGACGAGCAGGGGGGCGGGATGATTGTGCGTCATGGTTGGATTGAATCTCGTCTCGTCAGTCCTGATCGATCTTGCGTTCGACCTTGAGCGGCGGCGCCCATGCCGGCTGCGCGGCGTCCTGGGCGTCGGTGGTGAGGCCCGGCACGCCCGGCGGGTTGCCGAGCATCGGGAAGCCGAGCTTCTCGCGCGAGTCGTAGTAAGCCTGCGCGACGAGACGCGACAGTGCGCGGATGCGGCCGATGTACGCCGCCCGCTCGGTGACCGAGATCGCGCCGCGCGCGTCGAGCAGGTTGAACGTGTGGCCGGCCTTCAGCACGAGCTCGTACGCGGGCAGCGCGAGCTGCGCGTCGATCATCTTCTTCGCTTCCGCTTCGTAGCTGTTGAAGAACGTGAACAGCAGGTCGACGTTCGCGTGCTCGAAGTTGTAGGTCGACTGCTCGACCTCGTTCTGGTGGTACACGTCGCCATACGACAGGCGGCGCAGCTCGGGGCCGTTCGGGCCTTGCTCTTCCCACTCGGTCCACACGAGGTCGTACACGTTCTCGACCTTCTGCAGGTACATCGCGAGGCGCTCGAGGCCGTACGTGATCTCGCCGAGCACCGGCTTGCATTCGAGGCCGCCGACTTCCTGGAAATACGTGAACTGCGTGACTTCCATCCCGTTCAGCCACACTTCCCAGCCGAGGCCCCACGCGCCGAGCGTCGGGTTTTCCCAGTCGTCCTCGACGAAGCGCACGTCGTTCTGCTTCAAATCGAAGCCGAGCGCCTCGAGCGAGCCGAGGTACAGGTCGAGGATGTTTTCCGGCGCCGGCTTGAGCACGACCTGGTACTGGTAGTAGTGCTGCAGGCGGTTCGGGTTTTCGCCGTAGCGGCCGTCCTTCGGGCGGCGCGACGGCTGCACGTACGCGGCGCGCCACGGCTCGGGGCCGACCGCGCGCAGGAACGTGTGGACGTGCGACGTGCCCGCGCCGACTTCCATGTCGATGGGCTGGAGCAGGGCGCAACCCTGCTTGTCCCAGTAGGACTGCAGCGTCAGGATGATTTGCTGAAACGTAAGCATGAAGAGCCTTCGTGGCGCTGGCGCTCCGTTGCGGACGGCGCTCCGGGCGGGCCCGGAGGGTCGGCTCGCGCGGCGGCGCGGCTTGTTAGTGTGCTGAAACGCGTAATTTTACCGGATCGGCGACCGGATGCGGCCGGAAGGCAGATGCGGGCACCGCCGCACCGGTCCGGCGGCCTGCGCACACGTGCGCGGCGCCCATGCCGCGGCGCGTCGCGCGGGCGGTAAGATGCGCGTATTGCGGTGCGCCACGCGTGCCGCGTCACCGCTTGCCGACGCCGACTGCATGGACGACCCGAACGACATCCTGATTCCGCTGCTTCCGCCGTTTCTCGCGCTGCTCGGGCAGGCCGCCGACGCGCAGGCGCGCGGCGAGCGCGCCGCGCACGATCTGTGGCTGGCCGCTGCGGCCCATCTGCATGCGGTCGATGCCGATGCGCTGGTGCGGCTCACGACGACGCTCGTCGCGCGGCAGCGCCCGGCCGACGCGCTCGCGCTCGCCGAATGCGCGGTGCGCGTGCAGCCGGGCGCGGCCACGCACTTCAACCACGGCTACGCGCTGCAGATGGCCGGCCGTCACGCGGATGCGGTCGCGCCGTACCGCGCGGCGCTCGCGATCGATGCCGGCTGGCCGTCGCTGCGCAACAACCTCGCGATCGCGCTGCGCTTGTCGGGCGCGGATCGCGCGGAAGAAATCGCGCTGCTCGACGCGGCCGTGAAGCACGATCCGCGGGACGTGCAGGCATGGATCAACCTCGTCGTCGCGCGGATCGCGACGCACGACCTGGACGCTGCGCTCGCGTGCGCAGCGCGGCTCGCCGACCTCGCGCCCGACAACGCGCTCGCGATGAACAACGTCGCGATGGCGATGAAGGAGGCGCAGCGCTGGGACGAGGCCGAGCGCCATGCGGCGCGCGCATGCGAGCTGGCGCCCGACGATGCGTCGTTCCGTTTCAATCTCGCGATCATCCAGCTCGTGCGCGGCAACCACGCGGCCGGCTGGCGCGGCCACGAGGCGCGCTGGGACGGCGCGGGCGAGTTGCGCGGCCGCCGGCCGGCGCTGCCGGGCCCGCGCTGGCAGGGCGAGCCGCTCGCCGGCAAGACGCTGCTGGTGTGGGGCGAGCAGGGGCTCGGCGACGTGCTGCAGTTCTGCCGCTTCGTCGTGCCGCTCGCCGAGCGCGTGCATCGCGAGGGCGGCCGGCTCGCGTGGAATACGTTTCCGGCGCTCGGCACGCTGATGCAGCGCAGCCTCGGTGCGCACGCGGACGTGTTCGGCGCGGGCGGCGGCATCGATGCGTTGCCGGCATTCGATTACGAAGTGCCGCTGATCGGCCTGCCGCTGATGCTCGGCATGGAGGCGTCGACGCTCGCCGCCTCGGTGCCGTACCTGCGGGCCGAGCCGGGTGCTCGCGACGCGTGGCGCGCGCGGCTCGCCCGCGACGGCCGGCTGAAGGTCGGGCTCGTGTGGACGGGCAGTGCGGGCCACCAGCGCAATCCGTTCCGGCGCGTCGGGCTCGAGCGCTACGCCGACGCGTTTCGCGGCATCGACGGCGTCACGTTCTATTCGCTCCAGCCGGGTGCGGACACGGACGTCGCCGCCGCGCGCGCGGCCGGTTTCGCGATCGAGGACTACACGGCCGAATTGACGAGTTTCGACGATACGGCCGCGTTCATCGGCGCGCTGGATCTCGTGATCACCGTGTGCACGTCGGTCGCGCATCTGGCCGGCGCGCTCGGCGCGCGCACCTGGGTGCTGCTCGACGTGAATCCGCACTGGCCGTGGCTGCTCGAGCGCCGGGACAGCCCGTGGTATCCGACCGCGACGTTGTACCGGCAGCCGACGTTCGGCGCGTGGGCGCCGGTGATGGAGGAAGTCAGCCGCGATCTGCGGCGCATCGCCGCGCAGCCGGAGCAACTGGGCCAACTGGACTAACTGGACCAATCGGACCGGCAGGCCTGAGCGGCCGGCCGGTTCGCGGTCACGGGCCGCCGCGCGCGGCGGCGGCCCGCTGCGTCATTTCGCTGCGTCGCCGCCGTGCTGCTTCCGGCCATTGCGCCGGCGCAGCCCAGGCCCGAACGTGAAGCCGAACGCGAGCAGCACCAGCGACACCGCGAGCACGATGTTGTTGCCGCTCGTCACGTACGGCGTGAAGCCGCTCGTGCCTTCGATCCGCACGTCGAGCGAGCCGATCGTGAACGGCTTCAACTGGCCGAGCACGCGCCCGTGCGCGTCGATCGCGGCTGTCATCCCGGTGTTGGTCGAGCGCAGCATCGGCCGGCCCGTTTCGAGCGAGCGCATCCGCGCGATCTGCAGGTGCTGGTCGAGCGCGATCGTGTCGCCGAACCACGCGAGGTTCGTCACGTTGACGAGCACGCCCGGCGGCTGCGGGTTGTCGCGGATCGTCGCGGCGATTTCCTCGCCGAACAAGTCCTCGTAGCAGATATCGGCCATCACCGGCTGGTTGTGCACGAGGAACGGCTTCTGCACCGGCGCGCCGCGCGCGAAGTCGCCGAGCGGCATCTTCATCAGGTTGACGAACCACCGGAAGCCCCACGGGATGAATTCGCCGAAGGGCACGAGGTGATGCTTGTCGTAGTGATAGATGTCGCGCGAATTCGGCGTCACGCCGTACAGGCTGTTCGTGTAGTCGACGTAGTGGCCGTCCTCGGTCACCGACGCGCCGACCGCGCCGAACAGCACGGCCGAACCGGTCGTGTCGCTGAACTTGCGGATCGCGACGGCGAACGGCTCGGGCAGCTCCTGGATCATCACCGCGATCGCGGTCTCGGGCGTGACGATCAGGTCGGCCGGCTTCTCGACGATCATCTGCTGGTACATCTTGATCGCCGCGTCGATGCCTTCCTGCTCGAACTTGATGTCCTGCTTCACGTTGCCCTGCAGCAGCCGCACGGTGAGCGGGGCGTTGGCAGGCACGGTCCACGTGACCTGCGACAGCCCGACGCCGGCCGCGACCAGCGCGACGGCGATGGCGGCCGGCGCGGCGATGCGCACGCGGGCGTTGCCGCTCGGTGCGGCGGCGCCGCCGTCACGCCCCGGCGACGGGCGCGCGGCGGCGAGCGCCTGCACGACCAGCGCGGCGAACAGCGCGAGCACCCACGCGATCCCGTACACGCCGACGACCGGCGCAAAGCCCGCGAACGGGCCGTCGACCTGCGGGTAGCCGCTGCCGAGCCACGGAAAGCCGGTGAACACGGTGCCGCGCAGCCATTCGCCGAGCGCCCACGCGCTCGCGAATGCAAACGCGCCGTGCCAGGTCGGCGAGAACGGCCGCGGGTCGGGCTCGCGGCGGTGCCACGCATGGCCCGCGCAGAACGACCACAGCCCGGCCGAGAACGCCGGGTACAGCGACAGGTACAGCGAGAACAGCACGAGCGCGCCGCCCGCGAGCGGCGCGGCCATCTCGCCGTACACGTGCATGCTGATGTAGAGCCACCAGACGCCGGTGATGAAGTTGCCTAAGCCGAACGCGCCGCCGGTGAGCGCGGCGCCGCGCCAGCTCGACGTGCGCGTCAGCTGTGCGAAAAACCAGACGAATACGACGAGTTGCAGCCAACCGCCATGCGGCGTGGGCGCGAAGCTGAGCGTATTGGCCGCGCCGGCGAGCAGCGCGGCCGGATAGTGCCAGCGCGGCAGCGCGCGGCCGGGCGCCGGCGCGAGAAGGCCGCCAGCCGGGCGGGACGGGATCGGATCGTCCATGTGAAGCGGAAGAGGGCGAGCGGTTGAAGGAGGCGCGGCTGGCGCGGAGCGGTCAGTCTTCGTGCGAGGTTTCGGCGCGACGGCTGGCGAGCGGGTTGCGGCGCACCAGCAGCACATGAACCTGGCGCGCATCGCCGCGCTGGATTTCGAACACGAGGTTGCCGAGCTGCAGCTTCTCGCCGCGGTGCGGCACGCGTCCGAAATGATGGGTGATCAGCCCGCCGATCGTGTCGACTTCGTCGTCGGGGAAATCGGTGCCAAACACCTCGTTGAACTGCTCGATCTCGGTGAGCGCGCGCACGCGGTAGCGGCCGTCCGGCCCCGAGATGATGTTGCCGGCTTCCTCGTCGAAGTCGTATTCGTCCTCGATGTCGCCGACGATCTGTTCGAGCACGTCCTCGATCGTGATCAGGCCCGCGACGCCGCCGTATTCGTCGACGACGATCGCCAGGTGGTTGCGGTTCACGCGGAAGTCGTGCAGCAGCACGTTCAGGCGCTTCGATTCCGGAATGAACACGGCCGGGCGCAGCATCCCGCGCACGTCGAACTCTTCCTCGGCGTAGAAGCGCAGCAGATCCTTCGCGAGCAGCACGCCGATCACGTTGTCGCGGTTCTCCTCGAACACGGGATAGCGCGAGTGCGCCTTTTCGAGGACGAACGGGATGAAATCCTCGGGCTTGTCGGCGATGTTGATCGCGTCCATCTGCGCGCGCGGCACCATGATGTCGCGGGCGCACAGATCGGAGACCTGGAACACGCCTTCGATCATCGACAGCGAATCGGCGTCGATCAGGTTGCGTTCGTGGGCGTCCTGGAGGATTTCCAGCAGCTCGCCGCGGGATTCGGGCTCGGGCGAGATGAAGTCGGTCAGGCGCTCGAGCAGCGAGCGCTTTTCTTGCGGTTTGTCGGTTGGCTTACGACTGGGATACGAATCGTTCATGGTGGTGCGCCCGGGTCATGCCGGAGCGCGCGGTCACGGAGTAGGCAAGGATACACCAAGGGCACGACGCGACCGTGTCACCCCGGCCGCACGGCCAGGATGGGCGGCTCGCGCGGGCCCCGCTCGCGGACGGCCGCGCCGGGCGCGGCGTCGTCTTCGGGTCCATCCTATCGCAGAAAGGGTCGGCGGGGCGTGGCGGCCAAAAAACGCTGGCGGGAAGCGCGGCGCGGCCCGACGCGGGAAATCGGCCGTGACGGCGGCATTCTGCCGCAGGCGGGCGCCCGCCTCACGCGCCGCTCAGAATCGCATGCCGGCCGAGCAGCCGCCGGCGGCCGCGCCGTTGGTGGCTGCGCCGCCGCAGCCGAGTATGCCGCAGCCGGACAGTGCGACGCTCGCGGCGACGAGCAGCGCGGCGATCCTGCAACGCGACCGGCGTGACGGTTTCATCGGGTGTGTCCTCGTGCGGATGCGCGGGATGCGCTGGCTGAGCGGTGTCGCATGGTGGCGGGCCGCGCGTCGTGCGGGATCTGCGGGATCACCGGCATCGCGCCAGCAACCCTTCCAGCGCGCGGTCGGGGATGCCGCTCGCGCGCAGCGCGTCGACCGTGCGGCTCACGTAGTCGAGCGTCGTGCCGTAGCGGCCGGCCGCGCAGCCGAACACTTCCTTCACGACGGGGTCGGGCAGCTTGCCCGTATAGGTCGGTGCGTCGCGGCGCATCACGAACGCGAGCGCGTTCACGCGTTCGCCGGTCTCGAGCGAGCACGGCAGCCACGCAGGCCGGTACGAGCCCATCGGCATCTCGCGTTTCCACAATGTCTCGAGATGCGGCTGCGCGGTCGGGCCGGAGAGCCGGAATGCGATGCCCGAGCACGAGCCGCCGCGATCGAGCGCGAGCACGAGGCCCGGCCGTTCGGGGGTGCCGCGGTTCACGCGCGACCACAGGTAGAGCCCGCGGTGATAGCCGTGCACCTTGCCGCGCACGGCGGCGACGGTCGGCAGGCCGGGGTTCCAGATCAGCGAGCCATAGCCGAACAGCCAGAGATCTTGCTGGCCGTCCCAGTCGCGCATCGTATGCGCGAGCGACGCCGCGAGCTCGTCTTCCGTCAGCAGACGGCCTTCGCCGATCGACGGCGGGTAGGCGGGCGGCAGCATCGCGGCGTTACGCATCGGGCGGACGGCTTACTGGTACGGGTTCGGGAAACCCAGTTTCGCGAGGATGTCGACTTCGAGCGCTTCCATTTCGGCGGCGTCCTCGTCGCTCGTCTCGTGGTCGTAGCCCTGCGCGTGCAGCGCGCCGTGCACCAGCAGGTGCGCGTAATGGGCCGCGAGCGGCTTGCCCTGGTCGTGCGCTTCCTTCTCGACCACCGGGCAGCACAGCACGAGGTCGCCGATCACGGTGCCGTCGGGTGCCGCGTCGTACGCGAAGGTCAGCACGTTGGTCGGATAGTCCTTGTGGCGGTAGCCGGCATTCAGCGTCCGGCCTTCGTTTTCGCCGACGAAGCGCACGGTGAGCTGCGCGCTCGCGAACAGCGCCGGCTCGATCCACTCGGCGATCAGCTTGCGCTTCGGCAGCGTCTTGCGCACGTCGCTCGTGATCTCGTCGCCGTACTGCACGGACAGGTCGAGCTCCAGCGCGCGCGGCTCGTCTTCGGGGTCGTCCTCGCGCGGCGCGAATTCGGCGCCGACGTGCAGCGTCACGCTGTCGTAGTGCTCGGGCTGCAGCGCGAGCTTCGCGCGCATCGCCGGATCGTTGTGCTGCGCGACGATCGCGACGGCCGCGTCGCCCGAGCTGCCCGACAGGTCGAACATCAGGCTGCGGCCGTCCGGGAAGTCGATCCGCAGCCCTTGCGCGTTGACGGTGCGGGCTTTGCCCTTCGCGTCGAACAGCGAAAGGCGGGGGGATTCGGGCGCGGCGGACGGGGCGCGGCCGGACTTGCGGGAACGGGAGGATTTCATGACGCGTACGGCGATTGGGACGCGTTGAGGATACACCAAACGGCCGATCGCGCCCGAATTCGGACCGGCTGCGTGCGGGCGAAAAAAAAGCCCGGCGCGCCGTCTGGCGGGCCGGGCCGGGGCAGCGCGCAGGCGCCGCCGCTCAGCCGTCCTGGTGCTGCGCGTGGAATTCGTCGTACGCCTCGACGATGCGCGCGACGAGCGGATGGCGCACCACGTCCGCGCTCGTGAAGCGCGTGAGCGCGATGCCGCGCACGCCGCCGAGCACCTGCTGCGCCTCGACGAGGCCGCTCTTGTGGCCGCGCGGCAGGTCGACCTGGCTCGTGTCGCCGGTCACGACCGCCTTCGAGCCGAAGCCGATCCGCGTGAGGAACATCTTCATCTGCTCGGGCGTCGTGTTCTGCGCCTCGTCGAGGATGATGAACGCGTGGTTCAGCGTGCGGCCGCGCATGTACGCGAGCGGCGCGATCTCGATCATCTGGCGCTCGAACATCTTGGCCGTCTTGTCGAAGCCGAGCAGGTCGTACAGCGCGTCGTACAGCGGCCGCAGGTACGGGTCGACCTTCTGCGCGAGATCGCCCGGCAGGAAGCCGAGCCGCTCGCCGGCCTCGACGGCCGGGCGCGTCAGCACGATCCGCTTGACCTGGTCGCGCTCGAGCGCATCGACCGCGCACGCGACCGCGAGGTAGGTCTTGCCGGTGCCGGCCGGCCCGATGCCGAACGTCACGTCGTGCTGCAGGATCTGCTTCAGGTATTCGCGCTGGGCGGGCGTGCGGCCGCGCAGGTCGGCGCGCCGCGTATAGAGCTTCGGCCCCGGCTCTTCCTCCGGCTCGCTGGCGTCGAGCTGCGCGACGGGTTCGTCGAACGGATGATCGGGATCGCCGCGAAAGCGCACGTCGACCGTGTCCTGGCGGCCGTTGCCGGCCGTATGGCGCACTTCGACCAGCGCGAGCTGGATGTCGTCGACCGACAGCGGATCGCGCGCGCGGTTGTAGAAGTTTTCGAGCGCGGCGAGCGCGAGCTTGGCGCCGCGCCCGCGGATCGTGATCCGATGGCCGCGCCGCGCGAGCGTGACGTCGAGCGCCTGTTCGATCTGCCGCAGGTTCTCGTCGAGCGGGCCGCAGAGGTTGGCGAGGCGCGCGTTGTCATCGCGCGGGGCGGTGAATTCCAGTGCTTGGACGGTCTTCAAAGTAGCGTCGGGCTCCTGTCGGGCGTCAGTCGGTCAGTGGGTGGCCGTGCTCGCGTCGTCGCTGACGAGCACGAGCTCGCCGCGCAGCGAGTGCGGGTACGCATGGTTGATCTTCACGTCGATCATCTGGCCGATCAGGCGCGGGTGCGACGCGAGCGGCGCCGGGAAATTCACCACGCGGTTGTTCTCGGTGCGGCCCGCGAGCTCGTTCGGGTCCTTGCGCGACGGGCCCTCGACGAGGATTCGCTCGACCTTCCCCACCATCGACTGGCTGATGCGCGCGACGTTCTCCTCGATCGTCGCCTGCAGATGTTGCAGGCGTTTGAGCTTCACTTCGCGCGGCGTGTCGTCGGCGAGGTTTGCGGCCGGCGTGCCGGGGCGCGGGCTGTAGATGAACGAGAAGCTGGTGTCGTAGCCCATCTCGTGCACGAGCGCCATCATCTTGTCGAAATCGTCCTCGGTCTCGCCGGGGAAGCCGACGATCATGTCGGTCGACAGCGACAGGTCGGGGCGGATCGCGCGCAGCTTGCGGATCACCGACTTGTATTCGAGCACCGTGTAGCCGCGCTTCATCGCCATCAGGATGCGGTCGGAGCCGTGCTGGACCGGCAGGTGCAGGTGGCTCACGAGCTTCGGCACCTTCGCGTACGTGTCGATCAGGCGCTGCGTGAATTCCTTCGGGTGCGACGTCGTGTAGCGGATCCGCTCGATGCCGGGGATGTCGGCGACGTATTCGATCAGCGTCGCGAAATCGGCGATGTCGGTCGACCCGGCCGTCAGCGCGCCGCGGTAGGCGTTCACGTTCTGGCCGAGCAGCGTGACTTCGCGCACGCCCTGGTCGGCGAGGCCGGCCACTTCGGTCAGCACGTCGTCGAGCGGGCGCGACACTTCATCGCCGCGCGTGTACGGCACCACGCAGTAGCTGCAGTACTTCGAGCAGCCTTCCATGATCGACACGAACGCGCTCGGCCCCTCGACGCGCGCGGGCGGCAGATGGTCGAACTTCTCGATTTCGGGGAACGTGATGTCGACCTGCGCGCGGCCGCTCGCGCGGCGCGCGTCGATCATCTGCGGCAGGCGGTGCAGCGTTTGCGGGCCGAACACGAGGTCGACGTACGGCGCGCGCGACACGATCGACGCACCTTCCTGGCTCGCGACGCAGCCGCCGACGCCGATCAGCAGGCCCGGCTTCGCTTCCTTCAGCTCGCGCACGCGGCCGAGATCGGAGAACACCTTCTCCTGCGCCTTCTCGCGCACCGAGCACGTGTTGAACAGGATGATGTCCGCGTCTTCCGGCGTGTCGGTCTTTTCGAGGCCTTCGGCCGCATTGAGCACGTCCACCATCTTGTCCGAGTCGTACTCGTTCATCTGGCAGCCGAAGGTCTTTACGTAAACTTTCTTGGTCATGGGGATTCGCCGTTCGCAGTGGTTGACCTGGGGGCGTCGTCAAGAGTGAATCGGGACGGCCGGGTGCGGCACGCGAATCGCGCGCATCGGGCAGGAAAGGCCGTCGGGAAAGCCTTCCATTATAGCTTTTCGTGCCACGACGGGCGGCCGGCCGGTTGCGGGCGCGCGACGCCGGCTCCGGGGTTCCGACCCCCCCTAAGGAGCGGCCATCAATGGCACGCATTCAGCAGGTCGTCGAGCGCGGCTTCCTCGCGCGCGAAGCGCTCGGCGAGAAAGTCGAGCAGCACGCGCACGCGCGGCGCCATGTAGCGCTTGCTGTGATAGATCGCGTGCAGCGGCGCGTCCTGGTGGCGCCAGTCGGGCAGCAGCACGCGCAGCCGGCCCGCGCGGACGTCGTCGGCGATGTCCCACAGCGACTTCAGTGCAATGCCGTGGCCGCGCAGCGTCCATTCGCGCGTGAGGCCGCCGTCGTTGGTCTCGAACGCGGTCGACACCGGCACCGTGTGGATCTGCACTTCGTCGCCGCGCGTGAAATGCCAGGTGTTCATCGGACCGGATGCGATCGTGATCACGTTGCACGGAAAGCGGGCCAGATCGTGCGGATCGGCCGGCAGGCCATGGCGTTCGACGAACGACGGCGCCGCGCACAGCACGCGCCGGTTGGTCGCGAGCCGGCGGGCGATCAGCGCGCCGTCGGGCGGCGCGGCGAAGCGGATCGCGAGGTCGATCTCGTCCTGCCACAGGTTCGACGACGAATCGGACGCCGTCAGCGAGAACGTGACGCCCGGATGCAGCGTCGTGAATTCGTGGAGCCAGTCGAGCAGCTGGTGGCGGCCGAAATCGGACGTCGACGACAGCCGCACCTTGCCGCTCACGACGTTGCGGCCTTCCTGCAGCATCGCATCCGCGTCGTCGAGCGCCTGCAGCGCCTGGCGGCAGCAGTTCAGATACAGCTTGCCTTCGTCGGTGAGCCGCAATTGCCGCGTCGAGCGCTCGAACAGCCGCGTCGCGATCTTCGCCTCGAGTTTTGCAAGCCGCGCGCTCGCGGCGGCCGGCGTGAGGTTCAGCTTGCGCCCGGCGGCGGACAGGCTGCCCAGTTCCGCCGCCTCGACGAACAGCCGGATATCCCCCAGTCGGTCCATGCGATTTTCCAGAAATTTTTGAAAATGGTTCAAATGCCACGCCAATTATCAAATATAGGCGTCTTCGGGACAATGCGCGCACATCCCGCTTTCTTGTGCGGTGCGGCACCGAACCGGCGCCGCGGCCGCCGCCTTCCGGAGAACGTCATGCCCATTCCGCTCCTGGCGCTCGCGATCAGCGCCTTCGCCATCGGCACCACCGAATTCATCATCATGGGTCTGCTGCCCGAAGTCGCGCACGACCTCGTCGTGTCGCTGCCGTCGGCCGGCCTGCTCGTCACCGGCTACGCGCTCGGCGTCGCGGTCGGCGCGCCGCTGCTCGCGGTGCTGACGAGCCGCATGCCGCACAAGGCCGCGCTGCAGTTACTGATGGGGATCTTCATCGTCGGCAACGTGCTGTGCGCGACCGCGTCCGGCTACGCGATGCTGATGGTCGCGCGCGTCGTCACGTCGTTCGCGCACGGCTCGTTCTTCGGCATCGGCGCGGTGGTCGCCGCGTCGCTCGTGCCGGCCGACAAGCGCGCGAGCGCGATCGCGCTGATGTTCACCGGGCTCACGTTGTCGAACGTGCTCGGCGTGCCGTTCGGCACGTTCGTCGGCCAGTTGCTCGGCTGGCGCGCGTCGTTCTGGATCGTCGCCGCGCTCGGCGTGCTGGCGCTCGGCGGCGTGGCCGCGCTGGTGCCGAACCGCCACGACAGCGGGCCGGTCGGCCTCGGCCACGAAGTGCGCGTGCTGAAGGAGCCGCAGGTGTGGCTCGCGCTGCTGATGACGGTGCTCGGCTTCGGCGGCGTGTTCGTCGTATTCACCTACATCGCGCCGATCCTCGAGACCGTGTCGGGCTACTCGCCGCGCGCGGTCGCGCTGATCCTCGTGTTGTTCGGCGCGGGGCTGACGATCGGCAACACGATCGGCGGCAAGCTCGCCGACCGCGCGCTGATGCCGTCGCTGATCGCGATCCTCGTTGCGCTGATGGCCGTGATGGCCGTGTTCGCGAAGACGAGCCACCTGCCGGTCGCGGCCGCCGTGACCGTATTCGTCTGGGGGATCGCCGCGTTCGCGACGGTGCCGCCGCTGCAGGCGCGCGTGGTCGAGAAGGCCGCGAGCGCGCCGCATCTGGCGTCGACGCTGAACATCGGCGCGTTCAACGTCGGCAATGCGGGCGGCGCGTGGCTTGGCGGCCTCGCGCTGGAACATGGCTTCGCGCTCGATGCGCTGCCGTGGGTCGCGGTCGCGGTGACGTTCGCGGCGCTGGTCGTCACGTGGCTCGCGATGCGGCTCGACGCGCGCGGCCCGGCGCGCGGGGCCGCGCCGGCGGCGCAGTAAGCGGTCGCCACGACGCCTTGCGCGGCGACGCCATAGCGGCAGGAAAAGGTTCGCGAGAAACGTATTCCTCCGCGATGCTGATAACGGTGTGAAGATAACTTCGTTTGCCCGTGCCAGGCCGGGTGATAGCGTCTCGATACGCGCCAATGACCGGCGCAACCCGATTCCGGTTCCGGCTTACCCCTACGCAGGGCCGCGCAGCGGCCCGGAGGCAATGCTATGTCTTCATCCCTGGCGCTCGTGCGCGACGTGTCTTCCTTCGAGTCCGGCAATGCCGCCGACGGGCGCGGCTCCGCGTCGCTCGACGTCCTCGAGCAGGTCGTCGGCGTGAATCTCGCGCGCTTGCGCGCCGAGCGGCAACTGTCGCTCGATGCGCTCGCGCGGCTGTCCGGCGTGTCGCGCGCGATGCTCGCGCAGATCGAATCGGCGCGCAGCGTGCCGTCGATCAAGGTGCTCTGCAAGATCGCGGCGGCACTGAAGGTGTCGGTCGCCGCGTTCCTGCGGCGCCATGCGGTGAACGGCTTCGAGCATCTGGCGGCCGAGCGCGCGTCGCGCGTGGTCAGCTCGAACGGCCGTTTCTCGGCACGTGCGCTGTACCCGGAAGGCGAGCCGGCCGCGGCCGAATTCCACGAGCTGCGGATCGCACCGCTGCATACGGAGCCCGGCGCGCGCCGCGCGCCCGGCACGACGGTCAACCTGGTCGTCAGCGAAGGCACGCTCGAAGTCAGCGTGCACGACCGCCGCCAGTTGCTCGCGACCGGCGACGCGATCGTGTTCGACGCCGACCAGCCGTACAGCCTGCGCAATCCGGGCGACAGCGAAGCGCGCGCGTTCCGCGTGACAGTGAGCCCCGAGGTGCCGCCGCGCTGGCTCGTGCCCGACGCGGCGCACGCCGCCGTCAACTGATCGCGCGGGCCGCGCGGCGCGACTGCGTTCCCGGATGGTCGCGGGATCGCGGGATCGCCCGCCGGCCGTTCGGGCGATCCGGTTAGACAGGGTCGTCAGTAAGGTTTTACCGGTAGTTGGCTGCGCGTCGCGCGCGGCTGTTGTATGCTTGGCCCGCCGGTGACGGGGCGTTCCCGTCCGGCAATCAGTGCGTCTTCAGGGCGGGGCGAAATTCCCCACCGGCGGTAGGCTGGCGTAAGCCGGCGAGCCCGCGAGCGCCCGCGCATCCGCGCGGGGTCAGCAGATCTGGTCGAATGCCAGAGCCGACGGTCACAGTCCGGATGAGAGAAGATGTGCAGATAGTCATGTCCGTCAGGGCCGCTTCGCGCTGCATGCGAAGCGGGTTGTCGTTCTGTCTGTTTGCAATGCCCTGAAACGTTTTTCGCCCTAATCGTATTTGCGAGGAGCGTTTCACATGTCCTTGATGTCCGTTTCGTCGGCGCCTGCCGACGCCTTTGCCGATCTCCCCCTGCTGGATGCCGAACCGGTGCCGCCGCGCATCGCCGCCGCGCTCGACGCGATGCGTGCCGGCCGCGCGGTCGTGCTGCAGGACGACCACGACCGCGAGAACGAAGCCGATCTGATCGTCGCCGCCGAGCGCATCACGCCCGAGACGATGGCGCTGCTGATCCGCGAGTGCAGCGGCATCGTCTGCCTGTGCCTGACCGACGACACGGTGCGCGCGCTCGAACTGCCGCCGATGGTGCAGACCAACGAAAGCCGCAATGGCACCGCGTTCACCGTGTCGATCGAGGCGCGCGAAGGCGTGCATACCGGGGTGTCGGCCGCCGATCGCGTGACGACGATCCGCGCGGCGATCGCCGACGGCGCGAAGCCGCACGACATCGTGCGCCCCGGCCACGTGTTTCCGTTGCGTGCGCAACCGGGCGGCGTGCTGGCGCGCCGCGGTCATACCGAAGGCACGGTCGACCTGTCGATTCTCGCGGGCCTGAAGCCGGCCGGCGTACTGTGCGAGCTGATGAATCCGGACGGCACGATGACGCGTGGCGACGATGTCGAGCGCTTCGCGCAACGGCACGGGCTGCCGATGCTGACGATTGCGGAACTCGTCGAGTTCCGCGAGGCATTGGCGGCCGCGCGCGAACGCTGCTGCGAGCCGGCCTGAGCGAAGGAAAGGCGGGCGCGTTCGCGCGCCCGTGGCGCGGCCGGATCGATCGATCCGGCCCGAATGACGATCAGGACTGCACGTCGCCGAATTCGCCGCGCATGCCGGCTTCGACGAGCGCCGGCAGTTCGTCCATCTTGCGCATGATCCGCGTGATGCCCATCGCGCGCAGCGCGTCCGCGTAGTTGTCGGGGATGTGGCTCGCGCCGACGAACGCGATCGTCTTCATCCCGGCCGCCCGCGCGGCATTCAGCCCCGAAATGCTGTCCTCGACGACGACGCAGCGCGCCGGCTCGACGCCGAGCGTGTGTGCCGCATGCAGGTAGACGTCGGGGTAGGGCTTCGGCCGCGCGACCTGTTCGGAGCTGAACACCCGCTCGCCGAAGATCTCGGTGAGCGACGCGCGCTTCAGCGAATTGCGCACGCGCACGAGCCGGCTGTTCGACACGACGGCGGCCGGCAGCGTGACCTTCAGCAGCGCGTCGCGCACACCGCTGATCGGCGTGAGCGATTGCGCGAGCGCGATCTCGATGTTGTGCTCGATGGTCTCGATGAAGTTGGCAGGCATTTCGATGCCGAAGCGGGATTCGATGCCGGTGAGGAAGCGCGACGTCTGCTGGCCGAATGCCGACTTCGCGGCGGCTTCGAAATCGAGATTCGGGAACGTGGCGGACAGCGTGTCGAGCAGCACGCGGTCGGCGATGACTTCGCTGTCGACGAGCACGCCGTCGCAGTCGCAGATGAGGTGATCGAGCATGGTGATGAAAACGCGGGATATCGGCGACGCCGATCGATTCGCCATCATACGTGCTTTCACGCGCATGCCGTGTGACGTGGCGGCAAATTTGCCCGATGCCGCCGTGGGGTTGCGGCAGGTCGTGCCGGGGCGCCGCCGCTCGCGCAGCGGCGGCTCGCTTGCCCGGATCGCGGCCGCCGTTTGCTGCGTCACAGCTCGATCACGCGCCCCGTTTTCCACGACGTCATCGCGGCTTCGGCCAGTTCGAGCGCGGCGAGCCCGTCGTCGATCGTCGTCCTGACCGGCGTGCCGTCGCGCAGCGCGTCGACGAAGTGCGCGATCTCGGCCGCATACGCATGCCGGTAGCGTTCGAGGAAGAACGGCTCCGGCACGTCGGTCGCGATGCCGCCCGCGAGCCAGGCACTCACCTCGGTCGGCCGCACGTTGCCGGCCTGCAGCATCCCTTGGCTGCCGAGCAGTTCGAAGCGCTGGTCGTAGCCGTAGGCCGCGCGCCGCGACGTGTTGATCTGGCACAGCAATCCGCGCCGCGTGCGGATCGTCACGGCGGTCGAATCGATGTCGCCCGCGTCGCGCACGGCCGGATCGGTCAGGCAACTGCCCGTCGCGTGCAGCGTCTGCGCTTCGTCGCCGAGGATCCAGCGGAACACGTCGAAGTCGTGGATCAGCATGTCCTTGAAAATGCCGCCCGAGCTGCGGATGTAATCGGCCGGCGGCGCGCCCGGATCGCGGCTCGTGACGACCAGCATTTCCGGCGCGCCGATCTCGCCGTGCTCCACGCGTGCCTTCAGCGCCGCGAAGGTCGGGTCGAAGCGGCGCTGGAAGCCGATCATGCAGGTCACGCCGGTGCGCCGCACGACGTCCGCGCACGCACGCGAGCGCTCGACGGTGAGGTCGACCGGCTTCTCGCAGAACACCGCCTTGCCCGCGTTCGCGGCCGCGATGATGAGGTCCGCATGCGTGTCGGTGCTCGATGCGATCACGACGGCCCGCACCGACGCATCGCCGAGCGCGCGCTCGACGTCGGCGACCTGCGCGTCGTGCGTGCGGGCGAGCGCTTCCGCCGACGGCGCATGCCGGTCGATCACGTACTTCAGTTTTGCGCCCGGATGGCGCGCGAGATTCGCCGCGTGGATCTTGCCGATCCTGCCCGCGCCGAACAAAGCGAATTCGATCATTCCGTTCTCCTGTGGATTTTCTCGTCTTGCCGGTGCGCGACCGGCGTGGGTCGCGCACCGTCACGGTGGTCCGCTCAGCGATCGGCCAGTTCGCCGCGCACGTAATCGATGCTCGCCCGCAGCCGGTCTTCGATGTCGTCCGCTTCTGCGATTTCGCTCGCGAACGGCTCGAACGACAACGCGCCGCGGTAGCCGCGCGCGAGCAGCTCGCGCAGTTGCCGGACGTTGCCGAGCCGATCGGCGCCGCCGACCAGCACGCGGTGGCCGTCGCGCATCCGGTCGACCGGCAGGTCGGCGTCCTCGACGCCCGAGATGTGCACGAGGCCCGTCAGGTTCGGGAAGAAGATGTCCTCGCCGGCGAGGTGATGATGGAACGTGTCGTGCACGAGCCGGAACACCGGCTCGCCCGCCGCCGCGTAGATGCCCTTCACCGCGTCCGACTTGCGGCGCAGCGCGCATTCCTCGAAGCCGAGCGGTTCGATGAAGCCGAGCAGGCCGCGGGCTTCAAGGATCGGTTTCAGCGCCTTCAGCGCCGTGACGAGATCCGCATGGCGGGCGTCCGCGCTGCGCGTGTCGCCGTGGCTGTTGGTCGGGCACAGCACCAGCGCACGCGCGCCGCATTGCGCCGCATAGTCGGCCAGCACGGTCGCCTCGTCCGCACGCTCGGCGTTCCATTGCTCGAAGCGCTGCAGCGCGTTGATCGTCAGGATCGTCACGCCGCCGCCTTCGGTCGCCGCGCGGACCGCGGCCGCGGGCGTGCCGTCGGCGAGCTCGACGCCGTCGAGATCGTTGCGGATTTCGATCGTGTCGACGCCAAGGCGCCGGCACAGCGCGACGTAGCGGTCGAGCGGCAAGCGCGGCGCGCTCATCCGGTTCAGCGAAAAGTGGAAGGTTTGCATCGTCGTTCTGTCCTTGAGGCTGGAGTGGGGCGGGTCCGAATCAGGTGCCGGTGCGCGCGGCAAGTGCGTGCCACGTGTCGCGCAGCCAGTGCGCGCACGCGACGTTGTTGTCGAAGATCGAATAGCGCGCGCCGCCGCCGTAGTCGGGAAACGGGATGAACTCGCAGCTGATCTGCGCGAGCAGCGGCGGCCGCGCGTGAGCCTGCGTTCGCAGCAACTGGCGCAGCGCGGTTTTCCACGTGTCCAGCGCATCCGCGCGCCATTCGCCGTGATACGCGCTCGGCGCGGGCGCGACGAACGGGTACTGGATGCCGCGGCCGGGGCTGCCGTCCGCGCGGCGCATCCAGCGGTTCTCGGGGTTGTTCGGCGTCACGCTGCGCGCATGCGCATGCCGGACCCAGCCGCGCGCGATCCAGTTGGCGTAGATCGCGGCGGGCGACGCCGGGTCGAGCAGCGCGTGGCCACCGTCGGCCGATTCGCGCAGGCCCGATGCGTCGAGCTCGGCGCGGTTGCCGATCTTGAACAGCAGGTGCGAATGATCGAGCGTGACACGGAACGGCGCGCCGGCCTGCTCGACATGCCGCGCGACGCGCGCCACGCGCATGAAGTCCTCGCTCCACATGTCGACGTGCACTTCGAGGCTCGGCAGGCAGCCGACCGGCTCGCCCGATGCGTACGCACGCAGGTAGAAATCGGCGACTTCGCGGTCCGACAGCAGGTGGCCGTCCGCGTGACGCGCATGTAGCTGGCAGTTGAGCACCGTGCTGCCGAACCGCGCACCCGCCGCGACGATCTCGGCGACGTGCGCTTCGTCGCGGCCCGCGCACCAGATGCCGCCGATCACGCGGATCGGCAGCGCGTGGCGATCGACCAGCGCGAAATACGGCGACAGGTCCTCGCCGCGCGTCGGGTTCTTTTCGATGTAGTCGAACACGCCGGCAGCGGCGACCCTCCGGAAGCGCTCGGCGGGCGTGGGCGGCGGCAGCCCGTCGTGTTCGAGCACGCCGTCGAGGTTCACGCCGATGAGGATCGGTTCAGCCATCGTCTCCTGTCCGTCGTTGTCCGTGGATGGCTGATCAATGTACGGATGCGCGGCGCGGGCTGCATGACGAACGTTGACGAAAAATCGCCCATGCCGCGGTCGATTTTTTCATCGTGCGCACGCGGTGCGCCGCACGGCGGGATTCACGCCTGCAGGTATGCGCTCGTCCTCACGTTCGCCGGACAGAACACACGGAATTCGACCGGGTCGTCCGGCGGCGGCTGTTCGACGATGCCGCACGCATGCAGCACGTGCTGCAGCGCGGAAATCGCTTGTCCGTCCGGGTCCTGGTCGATCGCGAGATCCATCGCGCCGGCTTCGATGAAGGTACGGTGCTGGTCGATCATCTCGTGGCCGATCCACACCACGCGCCCGATCGCGCCGGCCTTGCGCAGCGCCGCTTCGATGCCGGCCGAACCGGCGCCGCTGTTGTAGATCGCGACCACGTCGTCGTGCGCCTGCAGCGCCTTCGACACCGCGCGGTAGCAGCGGTCGTCCTGGTCGAGCGTCTCGATCGGTTCATCGTCGCAGCGCACGGCGGCGAACGCGTCGGCGAGCTGATCGCGGCAGCCGGCCATCCGGTCGGCGTGCGCGCGGTAGCCCATCCGGCCGCCGAGCAGCAGCACGCGGCCGGGGCGTGCGGCGAGGCGGCCGATGTAGTAGCCGGCCGTGCGCCCGGCGCGATAGTTGTCGATGCCGGCGAAGTGCGCGCGGTCGATGCCGCCGATGTCGGTGACCATTGTGACGACGGTCTCGCCCCGCGCGATCGCGGCAGCCAGTGCGTCACGCACGCGGGCCGTGTCGTGCGCGGTGACGATCAGCGCCGCGCGCCGGTACGCGGGCCGTTCGATCAGCGCGGCGGCGCGTGCGTCGTCCGCGGCGGGCAGGATCGTCCGGTGCACGACCACGCGCCGGTCGAGCATCTGCAGCGAGCGCTGCAGCGCCTGCTGCAATCGTCGGAAGAACGGCGCGTCGGTGTCCGGCAGCAGCACGTCGACGTGGATCAACCCGTGCCGCGTGTCGGGCAACTGCCGCGGCACGCCGAGTTGCCGCGCGGCCGCCACCACGCGTTCGCGCGCCTGCGCGGAGACGCTGCCGCGCTCGTTCAGCACGCGGTCGACGGTCGTCGTGCTGACGCCGGCGAGCGCCGCGATCTCGTCGAAGCGCGCGGTGCGCTTGCGCCAGCGCGGCCCGGATTCACCTGCCATGGTCGTCTCCATCGTGAGGGTCGCCATCGATCGCGTGGCGTTGTCGGGAACGCTAAAGCGATGGCGAAATTTCGTCAACGTTTCGATTGAGGCGGGGCGGCCGGTCGCCTAATTTCGTTCCTGTGGCGAAGCGCTTGCCGTGCTTGCCGCGCACAAGAACCCCAGGAGACAGAAGTGGCCCAACCCGACGACCCGGCACGCGAACCCACGGCGGCGCGCCGGCAGGCATACCGAATGATCGGCGGCGCCGGCGAGCGCGCGCACGCGGCCGGGCTCGTCAACGCCGCGTGGTACCGGTGCGCGGTGCCGCGGCCGCTGATGAAGCAGCTGATGCAGCGCGGCGATGCGCGGGCGATTCGCGACACGCTGATCTGGTATGCGGCGATCGCGATCAGCGGCGCGCTCGCGTGGCTGGCGTGGCGCGCGCATTCGGCGTGGGCGATTCCCGCGTTCTTCGTGTACGGTACGCTGTACTGCAGCCCGGCCGATTCGCGCTGGCACGAATGCGGGCACGGCACCGCGTTCCGCACGCGCTGGATGAACGACGCGCTGTACCAGGTCGCGTCGTTCCAGGTGTTCCGCCGCGCGACCGCCTGGCGCTGGAGCCATGCGCGCCATCACACCGATACGCTGGTCGTCGGGCGCGATCCGGAAATCGCCGCGCCGAAGCCGACCGACTGGCTTGCGCTCGCGCTGAACGTCGTCGCGCTGAAGCACGTGGCCGGCGAGCTGCGCAAGATGATCGCGGTGTCGTTCACCGGCCGGCTCGACGACGAGGAGCGCACCTACGTGCCCGAATCGGAATGGCCGAAGGTCGTGCGCGAGTCGCGCATCCATCTCGCGATCTACGCGCTCGTGACGGGCGCGGCGGTGTACTGGCACACGCTCCTGCCGCTGCTCTACATCGGGCTGCCGAGCCTCTACGGCGCATGGCTGTACCTGTACTTCGGCCTCACGCAGCACGCGGGCATGCCGGAGAACGTGCTCGATCACCGGCGCAACTGCCGGACCGTGATGATGAATCCGGTGTTCCGCTTCTTGTACTGGAACATGAACTATCACGTCGAGCACCACATGTTCCCGATGGTGCCGTTCCATGCGCTGCCGAAGCTGCACGAAGCCGTGAAGGCCGACATGCCGCCGCCGTACCGCAGCACGCTGGCGGCCTATGCGGAGATCGTGCCGGCGCTGGTCCGGCAGACGCGCGACCCGTCCGATTACGTCGTGCGGCCGGTGCCGGATGCCGCGCGTGCCTGACCACTATCGAACCTCACAACGAAGGAGACACGCACCATGACGCAATGGATCGACACCGGCGCGCTCGACGACATCGACGACGAAGACGTCGCGCGCTTCGATCACGCTGGCCGCACGTATGCGATCTACCGGATCGACGGCGAGGTGTACGCGAGCGACGGTCTGTGCACGCACGAGCAGGTGCATCTCGCGGACGGGCTCGTGATGGATCACGTGATCGAGTGCCCGAAGCACAACGGCCGCTTCGACGTGCGCGACGGCCGGCCGCTGTCGGCGCCCGCGTGCGAGAAGCTGCGCACGTACCGCGCGAAGATCGAGGACGGCCGCATCCTGATCGAGGTATGACGCGATGACCAGCGACCGGGTGATGGCGATCGTCGGCGCAGGTCATGCCGGCGGCCGCGCGGCGCAGGTGCTGCGCGCGTCCGGCTGGCGCGGGCGTATCGTGCTGATCGGCGCGGAGCCGCATCCGCCGTACGAGCGGCCGCCGTTGTCCAAGGGCGTGCTGACGGGCGAGCGCAGCGCGGTGCAATGCCGGTTGCGCGACGCCGACGCATGGGCGGCTGATCGTATCGAGCGGATCGTCGCGACCGTCGAGCGCATCGATCCGCACGCACGCGAAGTGCGCATGTCCGGCGGACACGTGTTCGGCTACGACGCGCTGCTGCTGGCCACCGGCGGCCGTGCACGCCGTCTGGCCATTCCGGGCGCGGCGCTCGACGGCGTAGTCGCGTTGCGCACGCTCGACGATGCGGCCGTACTCGGCGCGCGGCTCGTGCCCGACGCGCGGATCGTGCTGATCGGCGGCGGTTTCATCGGCCTCGAAGTCGCGGCGTCGGCGCGTCGGCGCGGCTGCCGCGTGACCGTGCTCGATGCGGCACCGCGGTTGCTCGGCCGTGCGGTGCCGGAAGCCATCGCGACGCGCGTGCATGCGCTGCACGATGCGCAGGGCGTGGCGATTCGCCTGAACCGAAAGCCGGTTGCGATCGAGCGGACGTCGGGCGGTGCGCTGGCCGTCGTGCTCGACGACGGCGACACGCTGCTCGCCGACACGGTCGTGGCCGGTATCGGCATCGAACCGGCCGATGAACTGGCACGCGATGCGGGCCTCGCGGTCGAGCGCGGCATCGTCGTGAATGCGCAGCTCGAGACGTCGGCGCGCGGCATCTACGCGGCCGGCGACGTCGCGGTGTTTCCGAGCGCGTTATCGGGCCAGCTGGTTCGACAGGAGACCTGGCACGGCGCCGAGACGCAAGCGCACGTCGCCGCCCGCAACATGCTCGGTGCGGCCGAAGCGTATCGCGACATGCCGTGGTTCTGGTCGGATCAATACGATGCGCAGTTGCAGGTGGCCGGGGAGCCGGCGCTCGGTACGCAGTCGGTCGCACGCAGCCTTGGCGACGATGCGGAAATCCATTTCCATTTCGATGCGCTCGCGCGGCTCGTCGCGGTGAGCGGCTTCGGGCGGGCGGCGGGATTCGTGAAGGAAATGCGCGTGGCGAGGATGCTGGTCGAACGCGGGATCGACGTGACGCCGGCGGCGGTCGCGGACGTCGACGTGAAGCTGAAATCGCTGGTGACGGCCGTGAATGACCGGCAGAAGAAAGGAGGGGAGTAAAGCGCGCGGCAGCGAACGCCGCGCGCTTCGTTCAAACCGCGATCAGGCCATCGCGTGCAGGCGCAGATACAGGCCGGCTGCCGCCGCGCCGCCGAGCAGCGGGCCGACGACGGGCACCCACGCATAGCGCCAGTCGCTGTCGCGCTTGCCGGGAATCGGCAGCAGCGCATGCATGATGCGCGGCGACAGGTCGCGTGCGGGGCTCATCGCATAGCCGGTCGGGCCGCCGAGCGAGATGCCGATGCCGAGCACCAGCAGGCCGACGGGCAGCGCGTCGAGTGCGCCGAGGCCGACTTGCGGCGACGCGAGATACAGGACGCCGAGGATCAGCACGAACGTGCAGATCGCTTCGGTCAGCACGTTGTGCGTGGTGCTGCGGATCGCCGGCGCCGTGCAGAACACCGCGAGCTTCAGGTCGGCATCGGCTTCCTTCGCGAAGTGCTGGCGATACGCGAGCCACACGAGCAGCGCGCCCGCCATCCCGCCGAGCATCTGCGCGAGCACGTAGCCGCCGACTTTCGACCACGCGAACTTGCCCGCGAGCGCGAGGCTGATCGTGACGATCGGGTTCAGGTGCGCGCCGCTGAACGACGCGGTCACGTAGACCGCGACGAATACCGCCATCGCCCAGCCCATCACGATCACGATCAGGTCCGCGCCTTTGCCCTTGGTCTTTGCAAGCAGCACGTTTGCGACCGCGCCGTTGCCGAGCAGCACGAGGATCGCCGTGCCGATGAATTCTGCAATATAAGGTGACATGATTGTCTCTCGAAGTCACGGCGGACTCGCGCATCGCGCGGTCCGCCGGTGTTGTTGTATTTCGTTTGGTTTTATTCGGATTACTGGGTGTCGTCGGCCCATGCCTTCGCGGCGCGCACCGCACGCTGCCAGCCGGCCATGCGCTGCTCGACCTGCTCCTTCGGCATCGACGGTGCGAAGCGGCGATCGAGCTGCCACTGGTCGCGCACTTCGTCGAGGTTCTTCCAGTAGCCGATCGCGAGACCCGCGAGGTAGGCCGCGCCGAGCGCGGTCGTCTCGGTGATCTGCGGACGCACCGCGTCGACGCCGAGCAGGTCGGCCTGGAACTGCATCAGCAGGTCGTTCGCGCTGGCGCCGCCATCGACGCGCAACTCGCCGATGCTGATACCCGAATCGGCTTCCATCGCGGCCAGCACGTCGAGCGACTGATACGCGATCGCATCGAGCGCCGCGCGCGCGAGATGCGCGGCGCTCGTACCGCGCGTGACGCCGAACACCGAGCCGCGCGCCCGCGCGTTCCAGTGCGGCGCGCCGAGACCGGCGAACGCGGGCACGAGATACACGCCGTCGGTGTGCGGCACGCTCGCGGCGAGCGCCTCGATTTCCGCGGCCGTCTTGATGAGGCCGACGCCGTCGCGCAGCCACTGCACGACCGCGCCCGCGATGAAGATGCTGCCTTCGAGCGCGTACTGCACGTCATCGCCGATCTGCCAGGCGATCGTCGTGACGAGGTTGTTCTTCGATTCGATCGGCTTGTCGCCGGTGTTCATCATCAGGAAGCAGCCGGTGCCGTAGGTGTTCTTCACCATGCCCGACGTCGTGCACATCTGGCCGAACAGCGCCGCGTGCTGGTCGCCGGCGATGCCCGCGAGCGGGATCTTCGACGCGAACACGGTGGTCTTGGTGTGGCCGTAGATTTCCGACGATGCCTTCACTTCCGGCAGCATGCTGCGCGGGATGTCGAGCAGTTCGAGCAGCTCGCTGTCCCATTCGCGCGTATGGATGTTGAACAGCATCGTGCGCGATGCGTTCGTCACGTCGGTCACGTGCAGTTCGTGCTTCGTGAAGTTCCACACGAGCCAGCTGTCGACGGTGCCGAACGCGAGCTTGCCCTGGCGCGCCTTGTCGCGTGCACCCGGCACGTTGTCCAGAATCCAGCGGATCTTCGTCGCGGAGAAGTACGAGTCGATCGGCAGGCCGGTCTTCGCGCGCACCTTCGCTTCGAGGCCCTGCTTCTTCAGCGAGTCGCAGAAGTCGGCCGTGCGGCGATCCTGCCAGACGATCGCGTTGTAGACGGGCTGGCCCGTCTCGCGATCCCAGACGATGGTCGTTTCGCGCTGGTTCGTGATGCCGATCGCGGCGATCGACGTGCCGTTCAGGCCCGTGCGCGTGACGGCTTCCGCGGCGACGCCGGCTTGCGTCGACCAGATTTCCTGCGGGTCGTGCTCGACCCAGCCGGGTTGCGGGTAGATCTGTTCGAATTCCTTCTGGGCGATCGATACGATGTTGCCCTGGCGATCG
This sequence comes from Burkholderia sp. E168m15, assembly GCF_016586105.1. NCBI lineage: Bacteria > Pseudomonadati > Pseudomonadota > Betaproteobacteria > Burkholderiales > Burkholderiaceae > Burkholderia > Burkholderia sp. E168m15. Next base: position 75,134 of record NZ_BCPO01000079.1, on the reverse strand, counting down.
AACAGCATCGCGCGGGAACTCGTGGTGCCCTGGTCAAGCGCGAGGATGTACTGGTCCTGCATGTCTCTCATCTCCATCCGTGGATTGGCTTAGTTGTGATGCGCGCCGCATGTGGGGCGGCGCGTCGGTGAATCAACGTCGGTCAGGCAAAACTACCATTGCAACTGCATTCGGATCACGCATGCGGCGCATGCGCGGCGGCGAACCACGCATCGACCGCGGCGGTCACCGCGTCGAGCGTGCCGGGCGCGACGTGCAGGCCGAGCTTCGAGCGGCGCCACAGTACGTCCTGCGCGCAGGTCGCCCATTCGGCATCGCGCAGGTAGCGCAGTTCGGCGTCGTGGATGCCCGGCGCGATTTCGGCGCCGAGATCGGCGAGCGACTTTGCGCCGTCGACCACGCGCTCCGCACGCGTGCCGTACGCACGTGCATAGCGGCGCGCGAGCGCGGCGGGCAGCCACGGATGGCGTTTCGCGAACGCGCTGGCGAACCCGTCGAACTTCGCGTCCGCGATGTCGCCGCCCGGCAGCGCGACGCCGGCCGTCCAGGTCTTCGCATCGCGGCCGAGCGCGCGGCACAGCATGTCGCCGGCTTCTTCCGCGAGCTTGCGGAACGTCGTGATCTTGCCGCCGAACACCGACAGCAGCGGGGCGCCCGCGCCATCGTCGAGTTCGAGGCGATAGTCGCGCGTGACGGCCGATGCGTTCGCCGCGTTCTCGTCTTCCAGCAGCGGGCGCACGCCCGAATAGGTCCAGTGCACGTCGGCCGGCGAGATCTTGCGCTTGAAGTAGCGGTTGATCGAATCGCACAGGTATTGCGTCTCGTCGCGATCGATCGCGACCTTCGCGGGATCGTTCGTGTATTCGACGTCGGTCGTGCCGATCAGCGTGAAGTCGTGCTCGTACGGAATCGCGAAGATGATCCGCTTGTCCGGATTCTGGAAGATGTACGCGTGATCGTGATCGAACAGGCGGTGCGTGATGATGTGGCTGCCCTTCACGAGCCGCACGCTATGATGCGCGCCGCGGCCGAGCGCGCCGTGCAGCACCTCGCCGACCCACGGGCCGGCCGCGTTCGCGATCGCGCGCGCATGCACGACGCGGATCGAACCGTCGGCGTGCTGCAGCCGCGCTTCCCATTCGTCGCCGCGGCGTTCGGCGGAAACGAGCTTCGTGCGCGTCAGGATCTCGGCGCCGCGCTCCTTCGCATCCATCGCGTTCAGCACGACGAGGCGCGCGTCGTCGACCCAGCCGTCGGAATACACGAAGCCGCGCTTGATCGAGTCGATCAGCGGCGCGCCGGCCGCATGGCGGCGCATGTCGATGCCGCGCGAGCCGGGCAGCAGCTCGCGTTTCGCGAGGTGATCGTAGAGGAACAGGCCGATGCGGATCAGCCAGGCCGGGCGCAGGTTCGGCATGTGCGGCATCACGAAGCGCAGCGGCCACATGATGTGCGGCGCGGCGCGCAGCAGTGTTTCGCGTTCCTGCAGCGCCTTGCGCACCAGCCCGAACTCGTTGTACTCGAGGTAACGCAGGCCGCCGTGAATCAGCTTCGTGCTGGACGACGACGTGTGCGACGCGAGGTCGTCCTGCTCGCAGAGCATGACCGACAGGCCGCGGCCGGCCGCATCGCGCGCGATCCCCGCGCCGTTGATGCCGCCGCCGACGACGAGCAGATCGTAGCGATTCGGTTGGGTCACCTGCTGTCCTTATCGTCTGTTGAAATAGGGTGAACATGAAATGTTCGAATTCGAAATTTAACGAACGAAATCGAAAAAGTAAAGTTCGAAAAAGCGGGGCCAGTAGCGCGTGACCCGATCCCGGACGATACTGGCGGAATCGACCGTTTCGCGAGGTGAATCATGCGTATTGGGATGTGGGCCGGCGTGTGCGCCGTCCTTCTGGCGGGGTGCAGCGCGGGGATGCCGCCGCTCGCCGGCAACTGGCGGGCGCCGTCGTTCGTCGACCTGCAGACGTCGTGCGGCGGCGCGGCGCGCGACTGGGGCGCGGACGCGCAGCCGGTCTACTCGACGCTGTACGACGCCTATGTGGCGAAACGGTATCGCGGGCTGACCGAAGCGAACTATTGTGCGTTCGTAAACGAACTTTCGACCCACTATGTGGCGCCTGACGCGGCGGCACGCGCCGGCTGGATCGCCTATTTCAACGGTGCGCGCGCGCAGGCCATCAGTTGGCGGGCGGCGGTCGACCCGACGCTGCGCGGCGGCTGAAGCCGGTGGCGCCGAACGGGCAGAGGGAAGGCAGGAACGACCGCGCGGCCGGATTCCGGCCGCGCGATCAGGTTCAAGTCAGGGAACAGCGGGGCTTACGAATAGCGGTACTTGATGGATCGCAGCGCGGCGTCGCCGGTCTCGGTCACGCAGTATTTGCGTCCCGAGCCGAGCCCTTCCAGGCGGACGAGCTGCTGTTCGAGCAGGATGTCCAGTTCATCCCGATCCATGTCGCGCTGGTCAGGCGCGTCCTTCACAAGCAAGAGCGTGGCGAATTCATGCGGACTCAGCATCGTTCTCTCCGTGGCAATCAGACTGCCCGCGCGGCCGGCGCATACGCCGCCGCGCGATACCCCGCGAGGGTATGGCTTGGGGGGAAAAGCTGCATTCGCCGGCCTGCGATTCGCACCGCCCTGGCACAGGCGGATCGGCGAACGGGCCGGGGAACTGGAGTCTAGTCGAGTGCGCGGGCAACGACAAATCGTGCCCCGTTAATTTTCCGTTTGACAGAAACGCACCCCACGAGCGGTCCGCGCGCGGCGCCAACTTCTTGATTTCACTTGAAGTTTCAGGTGCGGTGCAGCATCGCAACGGTCATTCCGCGACGTACACCTGCGTGCCGGCGGCGGCCACCGTGTCGGCCATTTCGGGCGGCAGCGGCTTGTCGGTGAAGAGCGCGTGCACCTGGCTCAGATGGCCCTGGCGCACCAGCGCCGGGCGGCCGACCTTCGAATGGTCGGTCACGAGGTAGACCGTGCGCGCATGCTGCATGATCGCCTCGGCGACGCGCACCTCGCGCGTGTCGAAATCGCGCAGCGTGCCGTCGGCCTCGATCGCCGACGTGCCGATGATCGCGTAGTCGACCTTGAACTGGCGGATGAAGTCGATCGCGAGCTCGCCGACGATGCCCTTGTCCCACGGTCGCACGATGCCGCCGGTGATCAGCACCTCGCAGTCGGGGTAGCCGCTCATCATCGACGCGACGTTCAGGTTGTTGGTGATCACGTGCAGCCCGTGATGCCGGTTCAGCGCGCGCGCGACTTCCTCGGTCGTTGTGCCGAGGTTGATGAACAGCGACGCCTGGTCGGGGATGTGCGACGCCGCGAGCGCCGCGATGCGCCGCTTCTCGTCGTGGAACATCCGCTGGCGTGCCGTGTACGACACGTTCTCCGAGCTGGTCGGCAGGCTCGCGCCGCCATGGTAGCGGCGCAGCAGGTTCAGGTCGGCGAGCCAGTTCACGTCGCGGCGGATCGTCTGCGGGGTCACCGCGAAGTGCGCGGCGAGATCGTCGACGGTCACGAAGCCGTCGCGCTGCACCCATTCGAGCAATTCCTGCTGACGCGCGTTGAGGGTGAGGCGGGGATCTCGGGTCATGGCTCGATGGTCGTGTCGTGAGACGGAGCGGGTATTGTAAGGGCGGTAACGGCGTTCGGCCGGCCTGCCCGCCGTCGGCGCACGCAATTCATGCGTGAATTGCATGGATTTATGTGACAAATGAATTTGCGCGATGGCGCTGATCGCGCTGCAATGGCGGATTGCCCGCTCGCGCGGGCACGTTCATTCAGCTTTCGACGAGGTGGTATCGATGAGTGGCTTCAACTGGCACAACCCGTATCCGACGACCCGCATTCCGGTGTTCGCGCGCAACGTCGTGTCGACGTCGCACCCGCTGGCCGCGCAGGCCGGGCTGCGGATGCTGTGGAAGGGCGGCAACGCGGTGGACGCGGCGCTGGCCGCCGCCGCCGCGATCACGGTCGTCGAGCCCGTGTCGTGCGGGCTCGGCGGCGATGCATTCGCGCTCGTGTGGGACGGCGAGCGGCTGTCCGGGCTGAACGCATCGGGCGTCGCGCCGGCCGCCTGGAACGTCGACTACTTCCGCAAGCGCCACGGCGAGGATGCGCGCGGCATCGCGAACAAGCCGACGCGCGGCTGGGACACCGTCACCGTGCCGGGCGTGATCGCGGGCTGGGAAGCGCTGCACGCAAAGTTCGGTTCGCTGCCGTTCGCGGATCTGCTCGAGCCGGCGATCGAGATCGCGGAGCGCGGCTATTCGGTGCCGCCGATCGTCGCGCACAAGTGGGCCGCGGCCGTTCCCGAACTGCAGGACCTGCCGGGCTTCGCCGACACCTTCATGCCGCGCGGCCGCGCGCCGCTCGTCGGCGAACGCGTGTGCCTGCCCGGTCATGCACGGACGCTGCGCACGCTCGCGAAGGACGGCGCCCGGGCGTTCTACGAAGGGGCGCTCGCCGAGCGGATCGCCGCCTTCGCGCGCGAAGGCGGCGGCGCGCTGACCGAAGCGGACCTGCGCGCGTACCGGCCGGAATGGGTCGAGCCGATCGGCAAGCGCTTCGGCCGCCACACGATTCACGAGATCCCGCCGAACGGGCAGGGCATCGCCGCGCTGATCGCGCTCGGCATCGCCGAGCATGCGGGCGTGACCGAATGGCCGGTCGACTCGGTCGATTCGCAGCATCTGCAGATCGAGGCGATGAAGCTCGCGTTCGCGGACGTCTATCGCTACGTCGCCGATCCGCGCGCGATGGAGCTCACGCCCGAACAGATGCTCGACGATGCGTATCTCGCCGAACGCGCGAAGCTGATCGATCGCGCGCGGGCCACACACTTCGCCGCCGGCCGTCCGCATTCCGGCGGCACGATCTACCTGTCGGCGGCCGACGAGCGCGGGATGATGGTGAGCTTCATCCAGTCGAACTACATGGGCTTCGGCTCGGGCCTCGTCGTCCCCGGCACGGGCATTGCGCTGCAGAACCGCGGGCACGGCTTCTCGATGGACCCGGCTTCGCCGAACGTCGTCGCGGGCGGCAAGCGACCGTTCCACACGATCATTCCGGCGTTCGTCACCGAGGAAGTCGACGGCCGTACCGAGGCCGTGATGAGCTTCGGCGTGATGGGCGGCGACATGCAGCCGCAGGGCCACCTGCAGACCATCGTCCGGATGCTCGGCTATGGCCAGCAGCCGCAGGCCGCGTGTTGCGCGCCGCGCTGGAAGGTCAACCGCGACTTCACGCTCGACGTCGAGGCGACGATGAACCGCGCGACCGTCGATGGGCTGGCCGCCCGCGGCCATACGATCAAGTCGATCGACGATCCTTACATGGATTTCGGCTCGGGGCAGTTCGTCTGGCGCCTCGATCCCGACGATCCGGAGCGCGGCTACGTGGCCGCGAGCGACAGCCGGCGCGACGGGCTGGCGGCCGGTTTCTGACGGATCGCTTCCAGCTTCCTATGCAGTTTCCCGGCATCACGGGCGGCCCGACGGCCGCCCGTTTTCATTTGGCGCGGCGCCTGCCATCGAACGCGCGCAAGCGGTTTGAAGGACTCATCTAACGAACGGCAACAGACGCCGTGGAACTGCGCCCGTCGGGTATGGTCAGTGCTCTGGAGCACGAACATCAAAGTCCGGCTAAGATGCCAAGATGGTTCGGCCGGACCGATTCACTATAAACGCAAGTAAAACGCCGCCTGCGGATCGGCTGGCGCCTGTGCCCCAGGCATGGGCCGGCCTCCGCGCGACGACTGGGAGCGCACTACCATGGACACCAAAACGACGCATGTGATGCCGTGGCGTATCGAGGACATCGACCTGAACCGGATCGATCGTCAGCGTGCGGCCGCGAACGAGGATCTGCTGCTGCTGCTGTGCGCGTCGTCGTTCATCGAGAGCGGCTCGGATCTCTATACGAGCAATCTGAGCGAATTCTTCAATGACGATCCGGAAGTCTCCGCATGGCTCAACAATGCATGGGAGCCCGAAGAATTGCAGCACGGGCGCGCGCTGAAGGCCTACATCGCGCACGTGTGGCCCGAGTTCGACTGGGATACCGCCTTCGCGAATTTCTTTGCCGAGTATTCGAAGACCTGCTCGGTCGAGGCGTTCGAGAAAACCCGCGCGCTCGAAATGGTCGCACGCTGCGTCGTCGAGACGGGCACGGCCACGCTCTATCGCGCGATCAACGAATGCTCGGACGAGCCGGTGCTGAAGGAAATCACCGACAACATCCGCACCGACGAAGTGCGTCACTACAAGCACTTCTTCAAGTTCTTCAAGAAGTACAACCAGGTCGAAGGCAACGGGCGGCTCGCGGTGCTCGGGGCCCTCGCGCGCCGCGTGATGGAAATCAAGAACGAGGATTCCGAGATCGCGCTGCGCCACGTGTTCGCGATCCGCTATCCGGATCGCGTCGGCGACAGCCAGTACAACCGCGAGCGCGCCGCGCGCATCAACTCGCTGGTGCGGCGCAACCTGTCGGCCGACATGTGCGTGAAGATGCTGCTCAAGCCGCTCGACCTGCCCGCGAAGATCCAGCCGGGCGTCCACTATCCACTCACGAAGATCACGCGGCACGTTTTCCTGCGCTGATCGCCGCGGCACGGCCCGGCGCGCGTATGCTGACGCATCCTCATCCGATCCGCGCCCGGGCCACGCCATCATGACCGATACCCATCGCCACGCGCTCGAACAATGGACGTTCGACACGTGGCCGTCCGCCGTCGTGTCGCTGTTCGACGGCACCGCACTCGAGCGTCATGCCGACCTCGCCGCGTCGCTGATCGTCGCGACCGACGACGGCCAGTTGCGCACGACGCTGCTCAGCGTCGGCGAGATCTATGCACACGATGCGCGCACGCTGCTGATCGCGCTCTGGCCTCAGTCGCGGGCGGCGCGCGCGATCGCGCAGCGGCGCACGGCCGCGTTGACGCTCGTCGCGGACGGCGCGTTCTTTCAGGCGCAACTGGAGATGGTGCCGCTCGAAGGGGACTTCGGCGGCCTGGCCGGATTCGCCGCGACGATCGCGCACGGCGATGCGCAGCGGGTCGGCTATGCGCGTCTCGCGACCGGCGTCACGTTCACGCTGGAAGGGGAGCGCGCCGCGGTGCTCGCACGCTGGCAACGCCAGATCGAGCACCTGCGGCGCGCGGCCGCGCGGCTTCAGTGACCGCGCTGGCCGCTGCGCGACGAACGGTTGCGGTTCGGATGCGCGGCGTTGCCGCTTGCCGGGCGGGCGCCGTTGCCGCCACCTGCCGGACGTCCGCCGTTGCCGGCGGCGCCGCCTTGCGTGCGCGGCTTCGCGGCCTTCTGCTGCGCTGCAGCCTTCGGTTGCCCGGCCTTCGGTTGCGCGTTGCCGTCGCGTTTCGCGGCCGGCTGGCCTGAGCCGCCGGCACGCGGCTGGCGATTGCCGCCACCACTGCCACCGCCGCGCGGTTGCTGCTGCCCGCGGCGTTGCTGGATCGGCTCCGGCTTCGCGTTCGGATCGGGTTCGAAGCCCGCGATCACTTCCTGCGGGATCTCGCGCTTGATCAGCCGCTCGATGTCGCGCAGCAACTGCTTCTCGTCGACGCACACGAGCGACACGGCTTCGCCGGTCGCGCCCGCGCGGCCCGTGCGGCCGATGCGGTGCACGTAATCCTCGGGCACGTTCGGCAGATCGAAGTTGACGACGTGCGGCAGCTGGTCGATGTCGATCCCGCGCGCGGCGATGTCGGTCGCGACGAGCACCTGCAGCGTGCTGTTCTTGAACTCGGCCAGCGCGCGCGTGCGGGCCGACTGGCTCTTGTTGCCGTGGATCGCCATCGCGCTGATGCCGTCCTTCGTCAACTGCTCGGCGAGCCGGTTCGCGCCGTGCTTGGTGCGCGTGAACACGAGCACCTGGAACCAGTTGTGTTCGCGGATCAGGTGCGTGAGCAGCTCGCGCTTGCGGTCGCGGTCGACCGGGTGGATCTTCTGCGCGACGCTCTCGGCGGTCGTGTTGCGGCGGGCGACCTCGATCAGCGCGGGCGAGTCGAGCAGGCTGTCGGCGAGCGCCTTGATTTCATCCGAGAAGGTCGCCGAGAACAGCAGGTTCTGACGCTGCGGCGGCAGCTTCGCGAGCACCCGCTTGATGTCGTGGATGAAGCCCATGTCGAGCATCCGGTCGGCTTCGTCGAGCACGAGGATGTCGAGATCCGACAGGTCGATGGTCTTCTGCTGCATGTGGTCGAGCAGGCGGCCCGGCGTCGCGACGACGATGTCGACGCCGCGCTTGAGCGCATCGATCTGCGGATTGATGCTGACGCCGCCGAACATCACGGTCGAGCGCAGCTTCAGGTACTTGCTGTACGCACGGACGCTTTCCTCGACCTGGGCGGCGAGTTCGCGCGTCGGCGTGAGGATCAGCGCGCGCACCGCGCGCTTCGCGCCACGGTGCTCGGCGTAGAACGTGTGCAGGCGTTGCAGGATCGGCAGCGTGAAGCCGGCGGTCTTGCCGGTGCCGGTTTGTGCGCCGGCGAGCAGGTCGCCGCCGCCGAGGACGGCCGGGATCGCCTGCTGCTGGATCGGAGTCGGCGACGTATAGCCGAGCTCGTTGACCGCCTTGACCAGCGGTTCGGCCAGGCCGAGAGATTCGAAAGACATAGATACCACTCTTGAGTTTTATGATCGGCGATGCAGCGCGCGGCCCGCGCGGCAAACCTGCATCGCTAAACAGCCAAAAAGCAAAAGGGCGCGGCCGCGGTTTCCCGCAGCCGCGCCCCGTTTGTGTGAGCCGCTTCTTAGTCGAGCGGCGCGGAACGCAGGTCGCTCACCTGTTGCGGCGAGATCGGCGTACCGTTGTTACCCCAAGACATCCGGATATACGTGACGACCGCCGCGACTTCCTGGTTCGACAGCGACTGCGCGAACGGCGGCATCCCATACGGACGCGGATTCTTGAACGTGCTCGGCGGGTAGCCGCCATTCAGCACCATGCGGATCGGGTTGACTGCCGATTCCATCATGATCGAGTGGTTGCCCGCGAGCGGCGGATAGGCCGGCGGCTTGCCGGCGCCGGTTTCGGCGTGACAGGTCGCGCAGTTGTCCGCGTAGATCTTCTTGCCCTGGTCGAACAGCGCGTTGCCGAACTGCTTCGACGGCTCGTACTGCATGTTCTTCGGCGCTTCAGCCTTCTGCGGGATCGACTTCAGGTACGTCGACATTGCGCGCGTATCTTCGTCGGTCATGTACTGCAGGCTGTTGTGGACCACGTCCGCCATCGGGCCGAATACCGCACCCTTCTGCGACACGCCGGCCTGCAGCAGGTCGGACAGCTCCTGCACGTGCCAGTCGCCGAGGCCGAGTTCCTTGTCGTTCGTCAGCGACGGCGCATACCAGTTCTGCAGCGGGATCAGGCCGCCGGCGAACGCCGACGAGCTTACCGGGCCGCCCATCATGTTGATCGACGTGTGGCACATCGAGCAGTGGCCGAGGCCTTCGACCAGATACGCGCCGCGGTTCCATTCGACCGACTTCGTCGGGTCCGGCTTGTATTCGCCTTCCTTGAAGAACAGCGTGCGCCAGCCGATCAGCAGGTTGCGGTTGTTGAACGGGAACTTCAGTTCGTGCGGACGGCTCGGCACCGACACCGGCGCGACCGAACGCAGGTACGCGTAGATCGCGTCCGAATCGGCGCGCGTGACCTTCGTGTAGCTCGCGAACGGGAAGCCGGGGTACAGCAGGCTGCCGTCCTTCGAGCGACCCGTGTGCATCGCGCGGTAGAAGTCGTCCGACGTCCACTTGCCGATACCGTTCTGGTCGTCCGGCGTGATGTTCGGCGTGTACATCGTGCCGAACGGCGTCGCCATCGGCAGGCCGCCCGCGAACGACTTGCCGCCGCGCACGGTGTGGCACGCGATACAGTCGCCGACGCGCGCGAGGTACTCGCCCTTCTTGATCAGCGCGGCCTGGTCGGCCGGCGTGGCCGCGACGGCAGCAGCGCCGTGCAGCGTGTCGTTGCCCGGCCACAGGACCGGCACGAGGGCGGCAGCCGCGACGATCGCGACGGCCGAGAGTGCAAACAGGGACTTGCGTTTCATTGTGTCTGTCTCCCTTGCCTTATTGCGGTTCGCTGCCGCAGGCGAGCGGAGTCTTCATCGAACGCGCCGGGGCCGGCACGGGGTTGGCGGGCGCCGGTTGCGCGGCGAGCCATGCGGTCACGGCCGTCACGTCTTCGTCGGAAAGCTTCGCGGCGATGTCGTGCATGCAGTCGGGCGCCTTCGCGTGGCGGTTGCCCGAGCGCCATGCGCCGAGCTGCGCGCTCAGGTAATCGGCGTGCAGGCCGACGAGGCCCGGGATCGCCGGCTGCATGCCGGTCAGGCCCGCGCCGTGGCAGGCCACGCAGGCGGGCAGCTTGCGGGCCGGGTCGCCCTGCGTGACGAGCTGCTTGCCGCGTGCGAGCGTCGCGGCCGGCAGCGTCGACTTCGCCGGCGTCGGGTACGGCGGACGTTCGGCCGAGAAGTGCTCGGCGATTTCGCGCAGGTAGTCGTCGTTCAGGTACGTCAGCAGATAGTTCATCGGCGGGTACTTGCGCCGGCCGTCACGGAAGTTGACGAGCTGGTTGTACAGGTACTCGGCCGGCTTGCCGGCAAGCCGCGGGAAATAGTCGTTGTCCGTGCCCTGGCCGTGGACGCCGTGACATGCGGTACAGCCGCGCACGCGCTCGGCCATGGTATCGGGTGCCTTGAGCGGCGCCTGCTGGGCGTGCGCTTGCTCCGTGGGCTTGGTCTGCGCTTGGGCAGCGCTCATAAGGCCCGCGCCGCCGATCATCAGAACGGCGAGCAGCGGACGGAAGAGGCGTCTTGAAGACACACGAGACTCCATGTTTATTCGTCGGGGACCTTGTCCGGGCTACGATCGGCTCGGCGCATGGACGGCAGGACAGCCGGGCTGCTGCGACGCGGCATTCTATCATCGATGGGTAATGACGGCTATTTGACGAAAGGACATCGGTTCCTGTCCGTTTGCGACTTGCGACAATTTGACGCGCATTGCGGTCGGGCCGTGTGAACCGGCGTGCGTTTTCACCATCGAAGACCGTACACTCGCGGGTCGCGCGGCGCCGCCTCCGCCGCAGGTCCAGTCATTTCTCCCGTTTCCGGATTCATCGATGACGTTTTCTACCGTGCCGTTGCCTTCCTCACGCTGTCCGTCCCGCTGTCCGTCCCCTCGCAGCCGCCCTGCCGGCCTGCCGCTTGCGGGAGGGTGTGCGCGATGAAGTTCGACAGCTTGTGGATCGGTCAGGTCGCACTCGCGGCGCTGATGGATGCGGCGTTCGCGATGGCGGTCGGCTCGGCGCTGCTCAAGGCGTGGCTCGGCAAGGACGGCGCGCGGCCGGTCGTCGCGCCGTCGCACCCCGCATGGCTGCGTGCGCAACATTCGCTGGTCGCGGCGGCGCTGGCGCTGGTGCTCGCCGATCTCGGCTGGCTCGTCTACGAGGCCGCGGCGATGAGCGGCGCGGGGCTTGGCGGCGCGTTCGCCGCGATTCCCGTGATGCTGATGCAGACGCACACGGGCTTCGCGTGGAGCGTCGCGTTCGCCGGCGCGGTGGTGCTCGCGTTCGTCGCGCTCGCGAAGCCGGACGGCCCGCTCGCGCATGCGGTGCTGTGGCTCGCGGTGATCGTGGTCGCGGCCGGCAAGGCCTCGCTCGGCCATGCGGCCGATAGCGGCGTGCTGTCCGCGGCGGTCGGCGTGCAGACGCTGCACCTGCTGGCCACCGCCGTATGGGGCGGCCTCGTGCTCGCGGGCGGGCTCGCGGTGCTGCCCGCGCTGGGGACGTCGGTCGCGCGCGGCGCGCTGATCCGTATCGGCCAGCACCTGTCGCGCACGTCGATCGTCGCGGTGGTGTTCGTGCTCGGCACGGGCGTGCTCAACGCGATCCGCGGGCTCGGCGGCTCGCTCGCGCCGCTCGACGGCAGCACGTGGGGGCGCGTGTTGCTGTTGAAGCTGCTGCTCGTCGCACTCGCGCTCGTGCTCGGCGGCCTCAACCGCTTCTCGGCGCTGCCGCGCCTGCGCCGCACCGCGTCGACCGAGGACGCGCACACGTTCCGCAACATCCTGCATCTCGAAGGGATGACGATGATCGGCGTGTTCGTCGCGGCGGCCGTGCTGTCGTTCAGCGTGCCAGGGTTCGCGGCGCTCGGCTGACGGCCGAACGGCGCGGCGCAGTGTAGGGCGCCGGCGCGCGCCGCGGATGCAAGAACGGCCGCCCTGCCGGGGCGGCCGTGTCGAACGCCTCGCGCGGCGCATGCCGCGCAACGCCTCTTTCTTATCTCACGCGTTCATCACCACTCGGCGACGCTGCCGTCCGCGTGACGCCACACCGGGTTGCGCCAGCGATGTCCCGTCTTCGCCATCTCGCGCACCTTCTCCTCGTTCACGTCGATGCCGAGCCCCGGGCCCTGCGGGATCGCGACGAAGCCGTCCTCGTAGCGGAACACCTCGGGGTTGCGCAGATAGTCGAGCAGGTCGTTGCCCTGGTTGTAGTGGATGCCCAGGCTCTGTTCCTGGATGAACGCGTTGTAGCTGACCGCGTCGAGCTGCAGGCACGCGGCGAGCGCGATCGGCCCGAGCGGGCAGTGCAGCGCGAGCGCGACGTCGTAGCTTTCCGCGAGCGTCGCGATCTTGCGGCACTCGGTGATGCCGCCCGCGTGCGATGCGTCCGGCTGGATGATGTCGACGTAGCCGCCCGCGAGGATGTGCTTGAAGTCCCAGCGCGAGTACAGCCGTTCGCCGAGCGCGATCGGCGTGTTGGTCTGGTTGACGATGTCGCGCAGCGCCTCGGCGTTTTCCGACAGCACCGGCTCCTCGATGAACATCAGCTTGTACGGATCGAGTTCCTTCGCGAGCACCTTCGCCATCGGCTTGTGCACGCGGCCGTGGAAGTCGACGCCGATCCCGACGTGCGGGCCGACCGCGTCGCGCACCGCCGCGACGTTCGCGATCACCTGTTCGACCTTGTCATAGGTGTCGACGATCTGCAGCTCCTCGGAGCCGTTCATCTTCACGGCCTTGAAGCCGCGCTCGACCACCGCGCGTGCATTGTTCGCGACGTCGCTCGGCCGGTCGCCGCCGATCCACGAATACACCTTGATGCGGTCGCGCACCTGGCCGCCGAGCAGCGCGTGCACCGGCACGCCGTGATGCTTGCCCTTGATGTCCCACAGCGCCTGGTCGACGCCCGCGATCGCGCTCATCATGATCGGGCCGCCGCGGTAGAAGCCTGCGCGGTACATCACCTGCCAGTGATCCTCGATCAGCAGCGGGTCGCGGCCGACGAGGTAGTCGGCCAGTTCCTGCACGGCGGCCTCGACCGTGTGCGCGCGGCCTTCGACGACCGGTTCGCCCCAGCCGATGATGCCCTCGTCGGTTTCGATCTTGAGGAACAGCCACCGGGGCGGGACGACGAACGTTTCGAGGCGGGTGATTTTCATGACGCGAGTCTCCATGATTGACCGGCGCGCCCGCGCGGGCGCGGCGCACGATCCGTGCTTTCGCGGTTATCCTAGCGTAGTCGAATAAAAAATAGTATTAATAGCATTAATGTGCAGATAGTGGGCAGTTCGCCCGACGGAGAACGATCATTCAACGCGACCTGCATGGACAGACGGCCTTCCGGCTCGCGACGGCGATCCTGCGCGGCGACTATCCGCCCGAATCGCTGCTGCCGAGGGAACCCGACCTGATGGAGATGTACGGCGTAAGCCGCACGGTGATGCGCGAGGCGCTGCGCACGCTGACGTCGAAGGGGCTGGTCGAATCGCGGCCGAAGGTCGGCACGCGCGTGCGGCCGCGCCGGGCGTGGAACCTGCTCGATGCCGACCTGCTCGACTGGTATGCGCGTGTCGCGCCGCCGCTCGCATTCGCGCTGAAGCTGCAGGAGATGCGCGAGATGATCGAGCCGCACGCGGCCGCGCTGGCCGCGCGAACCCATACGCCCGAAGCATTCGACGCGATCGACGGCGCGGTGCGCGCGATGGCCGCCGCGCGCAACGTCGACGAATGGGTGCGCGCCGATCTGCACTTTCACCTGAGCGTGCTGGAGGCCGGTGGCAACGAGCTGCTGGTGCCGCTCGGCGCGCTGATCGATCGCACGCTCGAGGCGCAACTGCAGTTGAATGCGCGCCGGGCGGACGTGTACAACGCGTCGCTTGCCGAGCATACGGCCGTCAGCGACGCGATTCGCGTGCGCGACGAGAACGGCGCTCGCCGCGCGATGGCGACGCTGCTGGCGGTGACGCGTGCCCGGATCGAGATGTCGTGACGGAAGCGGGCACGCGGCGCCGGTGCCGGCGCCGTGCCGTCAGGCGTTCGCGCAGCCGCCCGGCTTGTGGATCCGTTCCGTCGACGGCGGGTACTTCGCGAGCAGGCTCGCCGGTCGCCGCGGGCGCGCGACCAGGTCGCCGCCGCAGTTCGGGCAGCGGCCCTTCAGCACGTCGTCCGCGCAAGTCGCGCAAAACGTACATTCAAACGTACAGATGCGTGCTTCCTCCGAATCGGGCGGCAGGTCCTTGTCGCAGCATTCGCAGCCGGGGCGCAGTTCGAGCATGACGGTCTCCTGGGTCGGTGAGGGATGGCGCCGTCCGGACATTGCGGGCGACGCATGCGAGCGCTACTGTACGCGTTTGGATCGGCCCGGCCAACGGTGTCCCGCCGGGGCGCCGGCGACGTGCACGGGCTGCACCGGGAGACGACCATGCTTTATCGCGGAAGCTGTCATTGTGGAGACGTGACGTTCGAGGCGGAAGGCGACCTGCAGGGCGTGATGGCGTGCAACTGCTCGATCTGCCGGCGCAAGGGCGCGCTGATGTGGTTCGTGCCGCGCGATCACATGAAGCTGCTGACACCCGACGAGAATCTTGCCACCTACATGTTCAACAAGCACGTGATCCGGCATCGCTTCTGCAAGCGCTGCGGGATTCACGCGTTCGGCGAGGGCGTCGATCCGAAGGGCACCGCGATGGCCGCGATCAACGTGCGCTGCATCGACGGCGTCGACCTCGACGCGCTGCCCGTCACGCACTACGACGGCCGCTCGCACTGAGCGGCGCGCCGGTGCGGGTGCCTACCCGCCGCGATCAGGCGGTCAGGACGGCTGCACGGCCGCTGCATTCGCCGCAGGCGTTTCCGCCTGCGGCGCCGGCCCCGCGGTACGCGTGCCGGCGTCGGCCGGGCGTTCGATCAGCGGTGCGAGCGCCGGCGCCATCGACTTCAGCAACTGCACGGCCATCGCGCTCGTGAAGTCGTAGCGCGCCGCATACGGTTCGTGCGCGGTCGCCGTCAGCACGCCGAAGAACCGGTCGCCGATCGCGAACACGAAGGTGCCGCTGCGGTTGACCTTGCGCGACTCGATCAGCCGCGCGCCGCGCGCATAGACGTTGAAGCGCTGGTCGCCCGTCCCCGTCTTGCCGTACACGTCGAGCGTCTTGCCGTCCGGCAGCGTGAGCCCGCCCGCGAGGCGGCGCGCGGTGCCGTGGAGCACGACGTCGCGCAGCAGCGTGTGCGCCACGTTGACGATCTCCGGCGACAGCACCGGCTGCGGCTGGGCGGCCGCGCGCACGAAACGCGTTTCGTACGGCGTGCCCTTCGCGAAATCGAGTCGCGTGATCGTCTCGGTCGGCGCCTTCTGGCCACCGTTCGCGATCAGGCCGATCAGTTTCGCGAGCGCGTCGGGCTGGTCGCCCGATGCACCGATCGCGGCCGCATAGGACGGCGTCACTTCCGCGAACGGGTAGCCAAGCGCGCGCCACGACTTCGTGATCTCCGCATACGCGCGCAGCTCGACCATGCGGCGGATGCGCCGGTCCTGCGTCGCGTGGTAGCGGGTCTTGTACAGCCACGAATACGTGTAGAAACGCGTATCGCGGCTGTCGCGCTGAACCTCGGCGAGCGACGCGCCCGGGTGCGCGCGCAGGTAGTTGAGCGTCCACAGCGCGAGCGGATGGACGCTCGCGATATAGCCGCGGTCGTTGAGGTTGAAGCGGTCGATCGCGTACTTCGCGTAGAGCGCGGCGAGATCGTCGTCGGACAGCGTCGCGGCCGGCGTGCCCTTCAGTTGCGCGCGCATCTGCGCCGAGAACCACGCGAGAGACTCGTTCGGCGCGACGCTGCGCAGCACCGTCGCGAGCTTCGGCGGCGACTTGCGTACGTCGCGCAGCATCAGCGCGAGCGCGTCGTCGGGCGCCTTGCCCGCATAGCGCGTGTAGTAGCGCTTCACGTAGACCTGGCTTTCGCCGTCGACGAATTGCTGCAGGTAATGCTGGCGCTGCGCGGGATCGTTGAGCCACGACGACGACGGGCCGGCCGCCTGCAGCGTTTCATAGTGAACGATGTCGCGCATCAGCCGCACGAACACGAGGTTGACCGAGTGCTCGAACGCCGCGTGCAGCGTCAGGATGCGGCCGTTGTCCGACTTCTCGAAGTTGGAGAACACCTGCGCGCCGCCGCCCGTGTAGAACACGTCCGGGCTCGCCGAATATTTGCGCTCGACGGACGCATCGAGCATCGCCTGCAGCGAGCGGTCGCGCGTATGCGACAGATAGTCGAGCGCCCAGCGCGACAGCCCGTCGATCGGATCGGGCTTCACGCGCGCCAGCTCCGCGTTCGACAGGTTCGCATAGCGCGCATGGAGGTCGGAGACGATCTGCAGGTACGTGATCAGCGTGCGCAGCTTCGCGGTCGAGCCGAGGTTGATGCGGCCGCCGCGATTCACGTCGAACGGCTGGTTCACGCTGTCGGTCTGCACGCGCAGCATGTTCGCGCCGTTGCGGTGCTCGTACAGCGTGAAGCTGTACGTGAGGTGCGACGGGTCGTCCTTCGGCGCGAGCATCTCGAAACCGTACAGGCCGGCGGCCTGCGCACCGTCGCGCGTCGACGCCCGCGCGAGCCGCTCGGCGACCGCCTGCTGCACGCCGTTGTCGAGCGTGCTGGTGGCCTGCAGGTCGAGCTGGTCGAGCTGGTACAGGTCGCTGATGCCCAGCGCCGACAGCAGCGATGCGCGCGCGGAGGTGACGGCCTTGCGCGACACGAACGACTGCACGCGCGCGGCGGCCGGCGGCGCGCTGCGTTCGATCTGCGCGGCGAGCGCGGCATCGCGCAGCGCGGGCGAGATCATGCCGCCGTTGGACAGCAGCCGCAGGTAGCTGTCGGTCAGCTTCTGCAACGCCGGATAGCCGCGGTTGAGGAAGTACGACGGCGCGCGCTGCGCGATCAGCAGCGACAACACTTCGCGGAACGTCTTGCCTTGCTGGTCGACGTTGTCGCCGGTCGTCGGCGCGGACAGGATGCGGTTCACGTCGTTGAAGTCGCGGCCATACCACGCGGCGAGACCGTCGCCGATGCCGGTGATTTCGCCCACGTGCGGCCGCGCGGCGAGCGGCACCGAGTTCAGGTAGCGCACGACGATCGTGCGGCGCGCGAGCATCGTCTGCGGACCGTTCAGGTAGGCGCGCACCGACGCGGACGCGATCTGCCGCAGCTTTTCGGGCGGCGTCGCGGTGCGGCCCTCGGGAGAATGGCGGAATTTCTCGATCTGCGTCGCGAGCGTGCTGCCGCCCGGGCGCGCCTGATGGCGGTTGACGACGTGCAGCGCCTGGTCGGCGAGCGCGCGGCTGAAGCGCCCCCAGTCGATCGCCGGGTTGCGGTTCGGTTCGTTCCCGTCGAGCAGGTAGCGATCCTCGATGAACAGCAGCGAATCGGTGATCACGCGCGGCACCGTGTCGAAGTCCGCGTAGACGCGCTGCGGAAACACGGTCGCGAACAGCGGCGAGCCGGTCGAATCGAACAGCATCAGGCCCGTCTGGTCCTTCTCTTCATAAGGAAGGAACAGCCCGCGCTCGCCGAGCGCCAGCATCCGCTGCGAATCGCGCGCCTGCTCGCTGACGACGAAGCCGCGCGAGAGCAGCCGCTGCTGGAACGCGGGGATCATCGCGTAGCCGAAGCGCTGGTCGTACGGGCCGTTCGCGGGGAAGCGGATGTGATCGCTCGGCCCCGCCTCGACCGTATAGCCGACGTCGCGGGTGAGCTCGGACAGGTAGCGCGCCTGCAGCCGGGAGGTTTCGATCTCGGTCTGCACGAGCCGCGCGACGATCGCGAGCGCGATCAGCAGTGCGGCGAGCAAGGACCACTTGACCCACGTCCACACCGAGGCGGGACCGGTCACGCGCGGCAGGATACGATTCAGCGGCCGATTCATGGCGGCGTCTCCCTGAGGGCGCGGTTATCCGGCCGCACCCCATTAAGGATTAGTGTAGTCCTCCGCGGCGGGCTGCCAAGAGCGGTCGACTACCGAGATGCGCCGGCGCAACAGGCGTGCCCATACCCGCCGGGTGACGGGTCGACGGCCGTGGGAGCGCCTGCCGGCGCGCCGCCGCGGCCGGGTGCGGGGCGAGTGCGGCTCGAGCGGGCGACCGCGAATCGGCGTGAAAAATCGTGCGCGATGCCGTCCTGCATTCAACTGACGAAATGGTCGATCAGGTGATCGACGAAAAGTCGGGCCTTGCGCGGAAAGTGCCGGCGGCTCGGGTACGCGACGTTCATCTCGAGGGCCTCGAGCCGATAGCCGGGCAGCAGCGCGAGCAGCCGGCCGTCGTCGAGATCCGACTTGACGAGGAAGTCGGGCAGGACCGCGATGCCCATGCCGGACAGCGCCCAGTTCCGGATCAGCCCGACGTTGTTCGACGACGCGGACTTGTTCGGGCGTACGGTGATGCGCGTCTGGTCGTGATCGAACGACAGGTATTCGCCCATGAAATCGGCATGGAACGCCAGGCAGGCGTGCGACGCGAGATCCTGCGGATGCGCGGGCGTGCCGTGCCGCTCGGCATATTGCGGTGCGGCGCAGACGAGCTGCCTAAGCCGCGTGAGCGGGCGCTTCACCAGCGTGTTGTTGCTGATGTGCTGGGACAGCAGCAGCCCGACGTCGAAGCCCTCCGACACGAGATCGACGTGACGGTCCACGATCGTGACTTCCGGCACGATGGCCGGGTGGCGCATCTTGAACGCATCGATGGCCGGCGCGAGCACGTGCATCCCGAACATGACCGGCGCGGCGATTTTCAGCGATCCGATCGGTTCGTGGTGCATCGAGGCGATCGTGTCCTCCACCCGGTCGATTTCGTCGATCACGTGACGTATCTGCGCCAGATAGAGGTGGCCTGCGTCGGTCAGCGACAGGCTGCGGGTGGTGCGATTCAGCAGGCGTGCGCCGAGCCGGTCCTCGATGCTCATGACGAGGCGGGTGGCCGACGAGTTGGAGATGTTCAGTTCCGTGGCGGCGCGCGCGAAACTGCGAAGTTCGGCGACCTTGACGAATAGTCGCATCGGTAGGAGTTCATCCATTTTTTTATCGATAAACAGAAAGCGTTGATTGAATTCTATCTATCGGCTTGCTTGATTTTAACGGCCTGTTTTCATGAATGTTTATTGTGGAGCCGCGTATTTATCGGGTATGCGAACGGCCGGAGAATGATGGGCTTTGAGATGTGAGGGGCGTCGAATGAATGATTCGAGGCGAATTGCCATTAAAACTTTTTGATGTATTTGTATTTAGTAATTGTACGAAAATCTAGGCTAATTTTTGGGTTAAAGCATCAGACATTATCGATGCGACGGCATGCCGAACCGGATGCGTCCCTGTCGCCATGGCAACGTCGCGCGATCGTGCCGGCACGAGCCTCGACGGAACAGTGGATCGGGTAGCCGCAGGCGATCGGGTTCGGCGCATCGCGGCGCGTGAACACGCCGTGGCGCCGAATCGCCATGCGCGGCGAATACCTGATGGAGCGACCGGCCGATGCGGAAGGCACGTGTCGCGGCCGCGGCGAGCGGTGATATGCTCGCGGGACGCCCGCGACCGACGGGCGGTTTCACGATGCCCGTGCGCGGTTGCGTTGCGCGGCGTTTCCGAGGGAAGAACCGACATCATGAGCCGCAAATTCATTCTGAAGGGCGACACGACCGATCACGGCGGCGTCGTGCTCGAAGGGATCGCCAATTCGTCGTTCGACGGGCGCGAACTCGCGTATCTCGGCGCAGCCGTGTTCTGCGCGGCGTGCAAGTCGCCGGGCGTGATCGTATCGGACGGCGGCGAGCGCACGATGACCGTGATGGGCAAGGTCGTCGCGCTCGAACACGACCTGTGCCAGTGCCAGTGCACGCCGCTACCGAAACTGATCCCCTCGCAGGCAACCGGGACGATCTCGGGGTGACCTTCGCCGCGCGACGGCGCTCGTCAGCCGCGCGACATCGAGACCCCGACGCCCGCCGTCAGACGCTGCCTTCGGTTTCGATCACGAGGATGCGCGCGGCGCCGAGCGGATGCGCGACGTGCTCGGTGCCGACCGTCGCATGGAAGACGTCGCCCGTTTCGAGCACCGTCGCGTGCTCGACGCCCGCTTCGCGGTAGCGCATCTCGACGCGGCCGTCGAGCACCGCGAACACCTCCTCGCCGTCGTTCACATGCCAGCGATACGGCTCGTCGGTCCAGTGCAGCCGCACCGTGATGCCGTTCAGGGTCGCGATGTCGAGGGCGCCCCACGCGCGGTCCGCCGTGAATGCGGCACTCCGGATGATGTTCATCGAGGTGTTCTCCGGCACGCGCGTGCGCTGCTTTCCAGTGATTTTTCCGGCATCCGCATCTCCCGTTCCGCATTCAGCGCGACGTGGCGCGCAGCGCCTGCTCGATGATCTGCTTGCGCTTCGCGAAGCCGGCGGCCGAACGTTCGGTGACGCGCTTCACGACCGCGGCCGGCGCGGTATCGGGCGAGCCCGCGTCGAACGGCGGCGCGGGCGCATATTCGAGTTGCAGCTGGATCGCCTGCGCGGCTTCGTCGCCGACCAGCTCCGCGGCGATCGTCAGCGCGAAGTCGATGCCGGCCGTCACGCCGCCGCCCGTGACGAGGTTGCCGTCACGCACGACGCGCTCGCGCACGGGTATCGCACCCAGCGGTTCGAGCAGCGCGTGGAACGCCCAGTGCGTCGTCGCGCGCCGCCCGCGCAGCAGGCCCGCCACGCCCAGCAGCAGCGAGCCCGTGCAGACCGACGTCACGTAGCGCGCGGTGGCCGCGCGCTGCTGCACGAACGCGATCGTTTCGGCATCGAGCAGCAGTTCGTTGATACCGATGCCGCCCGGGATGCAGATCACGTCGAGCGGCGGGCAGTCGTCGAACGTACAGGTCGGCGCGAGCGCGAGGCCGCTGCTCGACGCGACCGCGTCGCGGGACTTCCACACCAGATGGACGGTTGCGTCCGGCAGCGACGCGAGCACGTCGTGCGGGCCGGTGAGGTCGAGTTGCTGGACGCCCGGAAAGACGAGAAGGCCGATATGCAGGGTCATGCGAAGGCTCCGAGAGGGAAGGGGCGCGCCGTTCGGCACGGGATGGACAGGTCGATTCTAGGCGCGTAGTGTTTGGCGAAATTGCCATATCACCCACGTTTTCAGCCAATCGCCATGCCTGCCGCCGCCCCGCGTTCGATCCTGGTCCTCGCGTTTCCCCGTGCCCAATTGCTCGATGTGACGGGCCCGTTGCAGGTGTTCGCGTCCGTCAACGAGCTCGCGCTGGAGCGCGGGCAGCCGGCGCCGTATGCGCCGCGCGTCGTGGCCGTCGAAGCGGGGCCCGTCGAGACGTCGTCGGGCCTCGTCGTGATGGCCGAGTCGCTGCGCGCGGCCGCGCGCCGTCCCGACACGCTGATCGTCGCCGGCGGCAAGGGCGTGCACGCGGCGTCGAAGGACGCGCGGGTGGTGCGCTGGGTGCGGCAGCAGGCCGGGCGCGCGCGGCGCGTGGCGTCGGTCTGCACCGGCGCGTTCCTGCTCGCCGAGGCCGGCCTGCTCGACGGGCGGCGCGCGGTCACGCACTGGGCGCGCTGCGACGAATTCGCGGCGCGCTACCCGAACGTGCGTGTCGAGCCCGATCCGATCTTCATCCGCGAAGGCGCGCTGTGGACGTCGGCCGGCGTGACGGCCGGCATCGATCTCGCGCTCGCGCTGGTCGAGGAGGACCTCGGGCGGGCGACCGCGCTCGACGTCGCGCGCGAACTCGTCGTATTCCTGAAGCGCCCGGGCGGGCAGGCGCAGTTCAGCACGATGCTGTCGATGCAGCGCACCGCCGACCGGTTCGGCGAGCTGCACGCGTGGATGGCCGAGCACCTGACGGCCGACCTGTCGGTGCCCGCGCTCGCCGAGCGCGTGAGCATGAGCGAGCGCAGCTTCGTGCGCCACTATCGCGCGGAAACCGGCCGAACGCCCGCGCGTGCGGTCGAGCAGATCCGTGTCGAGGCCGCGCAACGCCTGCTCGGCGAAACGACATGGCCCGTCAAGCGGATCGCCGGGCGTTGCGGCTTCGGTTCGGAGGAGACGCTGCGGCGCAGCTTCGTGCGCGTGCTGGGCGTATCGCCGCAGGGATATCGCGAGCGGTTCGTGCGGTGACGTGCGACGAATGAGCGGAGCCGCGGCGGCCGCTACCCGGAACTGAACGGAAACCGGTCGGTTTCCAGTCCGAAGTGTCGAAACTATTCAGGATCGGAGAACAATAGGCGGGGGCTTGTGCCGTGCCCGCCGCGCGCTCTATTCTGTCCCGTTGGCGATTCGAAGGGGGAAGCAGCATGGACCGCATCCAGGCAATGGAGGTTTTTACCCGCGTGGTCGACGCGAACAGCTTCACGCGGGCGGCCGACACGCTCGCGATGCCGCGCGCATCGGTGACGACCATCATCCAGAATCTCGAGGCGCTGCTCGGCGTGCGCCTGATGCACCGGACGACGCGCCGGTTGTCGCTGACGCCGGAGGGCGCCGCGTACTACGAGCATTGCATGAAGATCATCGCGGAGATCGCCGAGGCCGACGCGAGTTTCCAGGCCGGCAACCGCAAGCCGAGCGGCGTGCTGCGCGTCCACATGCCGAGTTCGCTCGGGCGGCGCGTCGTGCTGCCGTCGCTGTCGATCTTCCGGCAGCGCTATCCGGACATCACGCTCGAGCTGGGGCTGTCCGACCGCTACGTCGATCCGGTCGAGGAGGGCATCGACTGCATGATCCGGGTCGGGCCGCTCGAGGATTCGTCGATGGTCGCGCGGCGCATCGGGATGCTCAAGCGCGTGACGTGCGCGTCTCCCGATTACCTCGCCCGTCACGGCGAGCCGAACGAGATTGCCGATCTCGTCGAGCATCACGCGGTGAATTTTCGCTCGAGCCACGGCGCGCGGGCGATTCCGTGGGTGTTCATGATCGACGGCAAGCCGTTCGAGGTGCGGATGAACGGCAGCGTCACGGTCAACGACTCGGATGCCTACGTGACGTGCGGGCTCGAAGGCTTCGGGATGATCCAGCCGACGCTGTTCATGGTGCTGCCGCACCTGCTCGACGGCTCGCTGGTCGAGGTGCTGCCGGACAGCAATCCGAAGCCGAAGCCGATCTCGATCGTCTACCCGCACAACCGGCATCTGTCGCAGAAGGTGCGCGTGTTCGCCGACTGGATCGCGGAGGTGTTCGAGTCGACGCCGGCGCTGGAGGGCGGGGAGAACTGGCGGGGGAAGCTGCGGGCGGAGACGCCGGATACGCAGCGCGGAGCGGTGGTGGCGTAGTCTGGGCGCAGCGCGCGGCCTGAAGGCGGGCAACGCGCGCCGCCGCGTGCGCCCGATGAAGCAATGAAAAAAGCCGCTGTTTCGAAAGAAACAGCGGCTTTTCGCATTTGGTGGCGAATCAGGGATTCGAACCCCGGACCTGCGGATTATGATTCCGTCGCTCTAACCGACTGAGCTAATTCGCCGTGAAGACTTGAATTATGTCGATCGGCCGGTCAGCTGTCAATACCTTTTTCCATCTTTCCCGAAAAAAGTTGCCGACGGTCCGTGCCGGCCTCCATCGCGGGCGGGAGCCGGGCGCCGGAAGGCGATCCTCCGTCGGCCCTCCCCCGCCGCGGACCCGACATCAATCCTGCGCGTAGATGTCCGAGTCCTTCGTCTCCTTGACGAACAGCAGGCCGATCACGAACGTGGCCAGCGCGATCACGATCGGATACCAGAGCCCCGAGTAGATGTTGCCCTTCGCCGCGACGATCGCGAACGCAGTTGCCGGCAGGAAGCCGCCGAACCAGCCGTTGCCGATGTGATAGGGCAGCGACATCGACGTGTAGCGGATTCGCGTCGGGAACATCTCGACCAGCATCGCGGCGATCGGGCCGTAGACCATCGTCACGAAGATCACGAGGATCGTCAGGATCACGATCGTCATCGGCCAGTTGAGTTGCGCCGGGTCGGCCTTCGCCGGGTAGCCGGCCCCCTTCAGCGTCGACGCGAGGGTCTTGTCGAACGCCGCGCCCTGCGCCTTCGCGTCGGCCGCCTTGCCGTCGTAGGTCTGGATCACCGTGTCGCCGACCTTGATTTCGGCCAGCGTGCCGGCCGGCGCCGCGACGTTCTCGTAGTTCAGGCCGGCCTTCGCGAGCGCGCTCTTCGCGATGTCGCACGAGGTGGTGAACTTCGACGTGCCCACCGGGTTGAACTGGAACGAGCAGGTAGCCGGATCGGCGACGACCGTGATCGGCGCCTTCTGCGTCGCGAGTTCGAGCTGCGGGTTCGCGTAGTGCGTGAGCGCCTTGAACAGCGGGAAGTAGGTCAGCGCGGCGATCAGGCAGCCGGCAAGGATGATCGGCTTGCGGCCGATCTTGTCCGACAGCGAGCCGAAGAACAGGAAGAACGGCGTGCCGATCAGGAGCGCGATCGCGATCAGGATGTTCGCGCTGGCGCCGTCGACCTTCAGCGTCTGCGTGAGGAAGAACAGCGCGTAGAACTGGCCCGTGTACCACACGACCGCCTGGCCGGCCGTCAGGCCGATCAGCGCGAGGATCACGATCTTCAGGTTCTTCCACTGGCCGAACGCTTCGGTCAGCGGCGCCTTCGACGTCTTGCCTTCCGCCTTGATGCGCAGGAACACCGGCGATTCGTTCAGTTGCAGCCGGATCCACACCGACACCCCGAGCAGCAGGATCGATGCGACGAACGGCACGCGCCAGCCCCAGTTGCCGAACGCTTCCTCGCCGATGAACGTGCGCACGCCCAGGATCACGAGCAGCGACAGGAACAGGCCGAGCGTGGCCGTCGTCTGGATCCAGGCGGTGTAGAAGCCGCGCCGGTTGGCCGGCGCATGCTCGGCGACGTAGGTCGCCGCGCCGCCGTACTCGCCGCCGAGCGCGAGGCCCTGCAACAGCCGCATCGCGATGAAGATCACGGGGGCGGCGATGCCGATCGACGCGTAGCCCGGGAGGAAGCCGACCACGAACGTCGAGACGCCCATGATCACGATCGTCACGAGGAACGTGTGCTTGCGGCCGACGAGGTCGCCGAGCCGGCCGAAGACGATCGCGCCGAACGGCCGCACCGCGAAGCCGGCGGCGAAGCCGAGCAGCGTGAAGATGAACGCGGCGGTCGGATTGACGCCGGAGAAGAAGCTCTTGCTGATGTAGGCCGCGAGCGAGCCGGCCAGGTAAAAGTCGTACCACTCGAACACGGTGCCGAGCGACGACGCGAAGATCACCTTCTTCTCTTCGCCCGTCATCGGCGAGTGCGAAATTTGCCCGCCTAACGTTGCCATGAATCGTCTCCAAGTCCCTTGATATAGATGTGCGGCCGCCTTGGGAGGGGCGGGCCTGTCGACGATTATTGGCACGGAAACTTACGGCGCACTGACTTGCGCGTACAAAACGACTGCGCGTTAACCCGTGTCGAATCGGTCGCTTCGCGTGTCGATCGTGGCGTGAACGTCCGGTAAAGCGCCGGTTTCTGCGTATTGGCGCCGTGCCGTGGCGGCGCGCGTCAGGGTTAATCCGGGGCGGTATCGGTGAGCGGCAGGCTGATGCGCACCAGCGTGCCGGCGAGGCGCGGCGCGTGCTGGTAGACGTGATCGTCGAGCGTCAGCGTGCCGCCGTGCTGCGTGGCGATCTCGCGCACGATCGCGAGCCCGAGGCCGCTGCCGTCGCCTTCGCGGCCGAGGATCCGGTAGAAACGCTCGACGACGCGCTCGCGCTCGCCGGCCGGGATGCCGGGGCCGGTATCCTCGACTTCGAGATGCACGCGCCGCGCCGCGCGCTCGGCCCGCACGCGCACCGTGATGCGGCCGCCTTCGGGCGTATAGCGGATCGCGTTGTCGACCAGGTTGCCGAGCATCTCGCGCAGCATCACCGGGTTGCCGTCGACCTCGAGCGGCGCATCGTCGTCCGGGCCTTCGTACCCGAGGTCCATGCGTTTCGCGAGCGCGGCCTGCACCCAGTCGCGCACGGTGCGCCGCGCGAGCGAACCGATCTCGACCGGCTCGAACGTCAGCCCGCTCGCGCGGTTCTCGGCGCGCGCGAGCGCCAGCAGTTGCGTGACGAGCCGCGCGGCCTGCTCGGAGCTCGTCGCGATCTGCTCGAGCGAGCGCTGCACGTCGGGCGGCACCGGGTGGCGCAGCGCGAACTCGGCCTGCGTGCGCAGGCCCGCGAGCGGCGTCTTCATCTGGTGCGCGGCATCGGCGATGAAGCGTTTCTGCAGCGCCATGTTTTGTTCGAGGCGCGCGAGCAGGTCGTTGAACGACGTGACGAGCGGCTCGATCTCGGGCGGCGCGCGCTGCGCCTCGACGGGCGACAGGTCGTCGGGCCGCCGCGCGCGGATGTGCGCCTGCAGCGCGTTGAGCGGCGCGAGCCCGCGCGACAGCCCGAACCAGACGAGCAGGATCGCGAGCGGCAGGATCACGAATTGCGGCAGGATCACGCCCTTGATGATGTCGTTGGCGAGCGCATTGCGCTTGTCGAGCGTCTCGCCGACCTGCACGAGCACGGGCTGCGCGCCGCTCGTCTGCGGCAGCGCGACGGTCGTATACGCGACGCGCACGTCGTTGCCGCGCAGCAGGTCGTCGCGGAACACGACGACGCCCGGCGGCGGGCGGTCCTCGTCACGCGGCAGCGGCATGTCGGCCTCGCCCGCGACCAGCTCGCCGCGCGTGCCGAGCACCTGGAAGTAGACGCTGTCGATGTTGTCCGCGCGCAGGAAGTCGCGCGTCTGCTCCGGCAGCGTCAGCTCGGCGACGCCGTTGACCGGATGGATCTGGCGCGCGAGCACGTAGGCGTTGGTCTCGAGCGCGCGATCGAACGGGCTGTTCGCGATCGTCTTCGCGACGAGATAGGTGACGGCGATGCTCATCGGCCACAGCAGCAGCAGCGGCGCGAGCATCCAGTCGAGGATTTCGCCGAACAGCGAGCGCGGGCGCGGCGTTTCGGGCGATTCGGTCTCGTCGGGCGGCGCGAACGGGTTCTCGTAGCGCGCGTCGCGCGCCTCGTCGGCAGCCGACGACGGCGCGCCGGTCGGGTGGCGGGAAGGGGAATGGGCCGGCGTGGCCATCGCGGCGCCGCCCGGCGTCAGCGCAGCGGCGTGCCGGCCGCCGCGGGCTGGGGCGCCGCCGTGTCGGCCGGCGTCGCGGGCGCGACCTTCTCGAGGCAATAGCCGAGGCCGCGCACGGTCGAGATCCGCACGCCGCTCGGTTCGATCTTCTTGCGCAGCCGGTGCACGTAGACTTCGATCGCGTTGTTGCTGACTTCCTCGCCCCATTCGCACAGGTGATCGACGAGCTGTTCCTTCGACACGAGCCGGCCGATCCGCTGCAGCAGCACCTCGAGCAGGCCGAGCTCGCGCGCGGAGAGATCGAGCACGTGATCGTTCGCGTACGCGATGCGACCGACCTGGTCGAACGCGAGCGAGCCGTGGCGCACGACGGTCGGGCCGCCGCCGGCGCCGCGCCGGGTCAGCGCGCGCACGCGCGCCTCGAGCTCGTTGAGCGCGAACGGCTTGGCCATGTAGTCGTCGGCGCCGAGGTCGAGCCCCTTCACGCGTTCGTCGACGCTGTCGGCGGCGGTCAGGATCAGCACGGGGAGATTGGAATTGCGCGCGCGCAGGCGCTTGAGCACGTCGAGCCCGGACATTTTCGGCAGCCCGAGATCGAGGATCAGCAGGTCGAAAGTCTGCATCGACAGCGCGGTGTCGGCGTCGACGCCGCTCTTCACGTGATCGACGGCATAGCCCGATTGGCGGAGTGACCGGGTGAGGCCGTCCGCGAGTATGCTGTCGTCTTCGGCGATGAGAATTCGCATGTTGCTGACCGGTGCCGGCAGGGCGTTCGCGCCGGCGCGGCTGTCTCCGAAGTTATTCGTGCACAACGCTTTGCATTGCGGGCTTGCACAAAACACTGTTTTTTTATACAGTGTCTGCATTCGTGGGCAGCGCTTGAAGCGGGCGCGCCTCCAACAGACGCTGCTCATCATAGCAAAGGACGATTCATGGAAGATAGCAAGAAGGGCTCCGGGATGACCGCCGAGAAGAGCAAGGCGCTGGCGGCCGCACTCGCACAGATCGAGAAGCAGTTCGGCAAGGGCTCGATCATGCGCATGGGCGACGGCGAGGCGGCCGAGAATATCCAGGTCGTCTCCACGGGGTCGCTGGGTCTCGACATCGCGCTGGGCGTCGGCGGCCTGCCGCGCGGCCGGGTGGTCGAGATCTACGGTCCGGAATCGTCCGGTAAGACCACCCTCACGCTGCAAGTCATCGCTGAACTGCAGAAGATCGGCGGCACCGCGGCGTTCATCGACGCCGAGCACGCGCTCGACGTCCAGTACGCGTCGAAGCTCGGCGTGAACGTGCCGGAACTGCTGATCTCGCAGCCGGACACCGGCGAGCAGGCGCTCGAAATCACCGATGCGCTGGTGCGCTCGGGCTCGATCGACATGATCGTCATCGACTCGGTCGCGGCGCTCGTGCCGAAGGCCGAAATCGAAGGCGAGATGGGCGATTCGCTGCCGGGTCTGCAGGCTCGCCTGATGTCGCAGGCGCTGCGCAAGCTGACCGGCACGATCAAGCGCACGAACTGCCTGGTGATCTTCATCAACCAGATCCGGATGAAGATCGGCGTGATGTTCGGCAACCCGGAAACCACCACGGGCGGCAACGCGCTGAAGTTCTATTCGTCGGTGCGTCTCGACATTCGCCGGATCGGTTCGATCAAGAAGAATGACGAGGTGATCGGCAACGAAACCCGCGTGAAGGTCGTCAAGAACAAGGTGTCGCCGCCGTTCCGCGAAGCGATCTTTGACATCCTGTACGGCGAAGGTATTTCGCGTCAGGGCGAGATCATCGATCTCGGCGTGCAGGCGAAGATCGTCGACAAGGCCGGCGCCTGGTACAGCTACAACGGCGAGAAGATCGGCCAGGGCAAGGACAATGCGCGTGAATTCCTGCGCGAGAATCCGGAAATCGCACGCGAGATCGAAAACCGCATCCGCGAATCGCTCGGTGTCGTCAGCATGCCCGATGGCGTAGCCAACGAAGCCGAGGCGTTGGACGAAGAAGAGTAATGGTTGTGCGCCGAGGTCAGGCTGGCGAGCCGGAGGAGAGCGACGTGCCCGAAACGGCGGGTCGCTCCGGCCGGCGAGCCGGTTCCTCGGGCGCCGACCGGCGGGGCGCAGGCGGCAACGCCGCGAACCGCACTGCGACGAGGGCATCCGACGATGCCCTCGTTTCATTTGAGATTGCCGCACCGGACGATCCGTTCGACGACGACGAGTCGTTCGACGCGCATGATCGCTCCCGCCGTCGCGTGTCCGGTGTCCGCTTCCCGGGCGATCGCGCCCCGAGCAATCGCACAGCCGATGCGCCCGCGACGGAAGATGTCTATACGCGCAGCAGCCAGCATCCGCGCCGCACACGCCGCGCAGCCGGTGCGTCTTTCGGCGCATCTTCCAGCGGCGCTGCTTCGAGCGACGCGCCGGGCGCCAGCGAGCGCAAGTCGTCGAAGCCGCCGCGGTCGTTGAAGGGCCGCGCGCTCGGCTATCTGTCGAGGCGTGAATACAGCCGCGCGGAGCTCGCGCGCAAGCTCGCACCCTACGTCGACGAAGGCGAGTCCATCGAACCGGTGCTCGATGCGCTGGAACAGGAAGGCTGGCTGTCCGACGCGCGCTTCGCCGAGAGCCTCGTGCATCGTCGCGCGTCGCGTGTCGGCGTCGCGCGCATCGTCAGCGAGCTGAAGCGCCATGCGGTCGGCGACAGTCTCGTCGAAGAGGTGAATGCCCAATTGCGCGAGACCGAATTGACGCGCGCGCAGGCTGTCTGGCGCAAGAAATTCGGTGCACTGCCGCAAACGCCCGCCGAACGCGCGAAGCAGGCGCGCTTCCTGGCCGCGCGCGGCTTCTCGAGCGCGACCATCGTGAAGTTGCTGAAGGTCGGCGACGATTTCCCGATCGACGACTGAGCCGCCCGGTCGCGCGCGTGGCGCGCGATTTTGCTGCATTGCAACCGCTTCCGGACAGGCGGGAATACCCGCCGTCGCGGCAAACTGTCTCAAATACCCAATATGCTAAAATCCACGGGTTTTCCTCTTCGGCCTCAACCTCCAGCATGCCGCTATCCGAGCCCGTGCCCCGTCAGTTGCGACATCGACGCGCAATCCGAGCGGAAGCCTACGAGCGCGGCGACGGCTTGTGGGACATCGAAGCCTGCCTGACCGACCACAAGCCGCGCGATGTCGCGCTTGCGTCGGGCATCCGGCCCCAGGGTCTGCCGATCCACGAACTCTGGCTGCGCGTGACCATCGATCGTGACCTCAATGTCGTCGACGCCGAAGCGTCTTCGGAATGGGTGCCCTATCCTGGTCATTGTCAATCCGCCCCGCCCACCTATCGGGCCCTCATCGGGCTCAATCTCTTCCGCAATTTCCGCCGCAACGCGAACCGGCTGCTCGCCGGCGTCGCAGGCTGTTCCCATCTCACCGAACTGTGCGCCGTGCTGCCGACGGCCGCGATCCAGGCGTTCGCCGGTGACGTGTGGAACGTGCGCGAGGAGGGCGGCGAAGGGCCGGATCACGACGGCGCGCACGCCGAACCGCCTTTCCAGCTCGGCCGCTGCCGCGCGCTGCGATTCGACGGTGAGGTCGTGCGGCAGTACTACCCGCGCTGGTACGGCCCGATTCGGCCGGATCTGCCCGGTGAAGGCAGCACGAAGGAATGAACGGAAATCATTCGAAGAAGCGTCTTAAGCGACTTTTCATCCAACTCTCAGACTGAAGGGAATCACGCATGAAGATTCACGAGTACCAGGGTAAGGAAATCCTGCGGAAATTCGGAGTCGCGGTACCGCGCGGCAAGCCGGCGTTCTCGGTTGACGAGGCCGTCAAGGTGGCGGAAGAGCTCGGCGGCCCGGTATGGGTCGTGAAGGCTCAGATTCACGCGGGTGGCCGTGGCAAGGGCGGCGGCGTGAAGGTGGCGAAGTCGATCGAGCAGGTCCGCGAATACGCGAACCAGATCCTCGGCATGCAGCTCGTCACGCACCAGACCGGTCCGGAAGGCCAGAAGGTCAACCGTCTGATGATCGAGGAAGGCGCCGACATCAAGCAGGAACTGTATGTCAGCCTCGTCGTCGACCGCATCTCGCAGAAGATCGTGCTGATGGGCTCGAGCGAAGGCGGCATGGACATCGAAGAAGTCGCCGAGAAGCACCCGGAACTGATCCACAAGGTCATCGTCGAGCCGTCGACGGGCCTGCTGGACGCGCAGGCCGACGACCTCGCCGCGAAGATCGGCGTGCCGGCTGCGTCGATTCCGCAAGCGCGCGCGATCCTGCAAGGCCTGTACAAGGCATTCTGGGAAACCGACGCATCGCTGGCCGAAATCAACCCGCTGAACGTCTCCGGCGACGGCAAGGTCACCGCACTCGACGCGAAGTTCAACTTCGACTCGAACGCGCTGTTCCGTCACCCGGAAATCGTCGCGTACCGCGATCTGGACGAAGAAGATCCGGCTGAAATCGAAGCGTCGAAGTTCGACCTCGCGTACATCTCGCTCGACGGCAACATCGGCTGTCTCGTGAACGGCGCGGGCCTCGCGATGGCGACGATGGACACGATCAAGCTGTTCGGCGGCGAACCGGCGAACTTCCTGGACGTCGGCGGAGGCGCGACGACCGAGAAGGTCACGGAAGCGTTCAAGCTGATGCTGAAGAACCCGGACCTGAAGGCGATCCTCGTGAACATCTTCGGCGGCATCATGCGCTGCGACGTGATCGCGGAAGGCGTGATCGCCGGTTCGAAGGCCGTGAACCTGAACGTGCCGCTGGTCGTGCGCATGAAGGGCACGAACGAGGACCTCGGCAAGAAGATGCTGGCCGATTCGGGCCTGCCGATCATCTCGGCGGACAGCATGGAAGAGGCTGCGCAGAAGGTCGTCGCGGCTGCCGCAGGCAAGTAAGCACGCGCTAATGAACACGTAGGGCGGCGCGGTTTGCACGCGACGCCCATCGAACAGAGGTCAAAATACATGTCGATTCTGATCAACAAGGACACGAAGGTCATCACGCAGGGCATTACCGGCAAAACCGGTCAGTTCCATACGCGCGCCTGCCGTGAATACGCAAACGGCCGCGAAGCATTCGTCGCGGGCGTGAACCCGAAGAAGGCCGGCGAAGACTTCGAAGGCATTCCGATCTACGCGAGCGTCAAGGAAGCGAAGGCGGAAACCGGCGCGACCGTGTCGGTCATCTACGTTCCGCCGGCAGGCGCGGCCGCTGCGATCTGGGAAGCGGTCGAAGCCGACCTGGATCTCGCGATCTGCATCACGGAAGGCATCCCCGTCCGTGACATGATCGAAGTGAAGGACCGCATGCGTCGCGAAGGCCGCAAGACGCTGCTGCTCGGGCCGAACTGCCCGGGCACGATCACGCCGGACGAACTGAAGATCGGCATCATGCCGGGTCACATCCACCGCAAGGGCCGCATCGGCGTCGTGTCGCGTTCGGGCACGCTGACGTATGAAGCGGTTGCCCAGCTGACGGCACTCGGCCTCGGCCAGTCGTCGGCAGTCGGTATCGGCGGCGACCCGATCAACGGTCTGAAGCACATCGACGTGATGAAGATGTTCAACGACGATCCGGATACGGATGCGGTCGTGATGATCGGCGAAATCGGCGGTCCGGACGAAGCCAACGCCGCCGAGTGGATCAAGGACAACATGAAGAAGCCGGTGGTCGGCTTCATCGCGGGCGTCACGGCGCCTCCGGGCAAGCGCATGGGCCACGCCGGCGCGCTGATCTCGGGCGGTGCGGATACGGCCGAAGCGAAACTGGAAATCATGGAAGCGTGCGGCATCACCGTCACGCGCAACCCGTCGGAAATGGGCCGTCTGCTG
Source organism: Burkholderia sp. E168m15 (assembly GCF_016586105.1). NCBI lineage: Bacteria > Pseudomonadati > Pseudomonadota > Betaproteobacteria > Burkholderiales > Burkholderiaceae > Burkholderia > Burkholderia sp. E168m15. The sequence continues at coordinate 41,914 of NZ_BCPO01000079.1, read as the reverse complement.
AAGAAGGCGCTGTAATCATTTCCATTGGGCTCGTCCTGCAAAAAACGCGCTTGCGGCGTTTTTTGTTATGCTCCCGCAATGAATTCGTAAGCACCGGGCATGCGTTCTGCATGCGCCTACGATGAACCGGGCCGCCCGCGAGGCGGCCGTTGTCCTTTCCTCTCCGCTATGCTCGAATTCCTGACCTCGCTGCACTGGGGCGCCATTCTCCAGATTGTCATCATTGATATCCTGCTCGGCGGCGACAACGCGGTCGTGATCGCGCTTGCGTGCCGCAACCTGCCGGCGAACCAGCGGCTGCGCGGCGTCGTCTGGGGCACTGCGGGGGCGATCCTGCTGCGTGTCGCGCTGATCACGTTCGCGGTCGCGCTGCTCGACGTGCCGTTCCTGAAGCTCGGCGGCGGCCTGCTGCTGCTGTGGATCGGCATCAAGCTGATGGCGCCGGCCGCCGACGCGCACGACAACATCAAGCCGGCCGACCGGCTGTGGGACGCCGTGAAGACGATCGTGATCGCCGACGCGGTCATGAGCCTCGACAACGTGATCGCGATCGCCGGCGCGGCCGAGCAGGCCGATCCGTCGCACCGGATCGCGCTCGTGATCTTCGGGCTCATCGTCAGCGTGCCGATCATCGTGTGGGGCAGCACGCTGGTGCTGAAGCTGCTCGACCGTTTCCCGGTCGTCGTGGCATTCGGCGCCGGGCTGCTCGGCTGGATCGCGGGCGGCTTGATCGTGAACGACCCGGTCGGCGACCGCTGGCCGGTGCTTGATGCGCCGGAAGTGGTCTACGGCGCGAGCATCGTCGGCGCGTTGTTCGTCGTCGCGATCGGTTATGCGCTCAGGAAACGCCGCAGCGTGCCGCACGCGCACTGACTGGCCATCCGGCTGACTGCCGGCTTCGCGGCCCGCTGGCTACGATCGAGACGCCTGCCTGTATCGGCAGGCGTTTTTCGTTTCCGGAGCCTGTTCATGTTCGAAGCCTTTTCCGTTTCCCTGTTCCGTCGCGTTGCCGCCGATCTGCGGCACGCGAACCGGCCGTCGTCGCGCTGGCGGCTGGCCGGCTTCACGCTGATCGAACTGATGATCGTGCTGGCGATCGTCGGGGTCGTCGCGGCCTATGCGATTCCCGCGTACCAGGATTACCTCGCGCGCTCGCGCGTCGGCGAGGGGCTGGCGCTCGCGTCGTCCGCGCGGCTCGCGGTCGCCGACAACGCCGCGAGCGGCGCGAGCCTCGACGGCGGCTACAGCCCGCCGGCCGGGACCCGCAACGTCGAATCGGTCGCGATCGACGGCGCCACCGGCCAGATCACGGTTTCCTTCACCACCCGCGTCGCCGCGGCCGGCACCAATACGCTGGTGCTCGTGCCGTCCGCGCCCGACAAGGCCGAGGCGCCCACCGCGCGCGTGCCGCTCAAAAAGGGCGCGATACAAGCGGGCGCGATCGCGTGGGAATGCTTCGCGGCCGGCAAGGACGCGTCGTCGCTGCCGGCGCCTGGAGCGGGGCCGTTGCCGGGTAACGCCGCGACGCTGCCCGCGAAATATGCGCCCGCGGAGTGCCGCGCATAAGGCTGGCGGAGAAGCAGGGCGGCGGCGCCTGCGGCCTGCCGGTCGCCGCTTCGGCCGGCGGGGCCGCAGCCCGGCGCCGGCTCCCGGAGCGACGGCCCCGCACAGAGCAGGGAAAGTTTTGTATAGTGCGCCGGTTGCTGACATCCGGTTCGCTCATGCCTTCTACTTTTTCCCGTTCGTTGTCGCTCGTTGCGCTGGCTGTCGCCCTGATCGTGCCGTACGCGATCACGAATCACACGTATCCGATCCCGACCTTCTATTCCGAGTTTTCCGCGCTGGTGCTGTATCTGCTGGTGGGCGTGTCCGTCGTGCTGCTCGCGCGCACCGGCCGTCCGGCCGAGCCGTTTGCCGCGCCGGCCGCGTTCGTCGTCCCGCTCGGTTTTGCGGCGGTGCTGATCGCGCAGGTCGCGCTGATCCCGCTCAAGGTGCCGTCGATGAACTGGCTGGCGGTCGGTTATCTCGCGGCCGCGCTGGTCGCGATGCAGGCTGGCTACGCGCTCGCGCGCGACGGGATGGCGGAAACCGTGTCGCGGATGATGGCCGGCGCGCTGCTCGTGGGCGGCGTGTTCGCGGTCGGTACCCAGATCGTGCAGCTGTTCCACCTCGAAGCGGCCGTCTCGCCGTTCGTCGTCGTGTACAACATCGCGGTCGACCGTCGTCCGTACGGCAACATGGCGCAGGCGAACCACCTGGCCAGCTACATCGCCTTCGCGCTCGCGGGCGCGCTGTATCTGGTCCAGACACGCCGGCTCGCGGTGTGGGCCTGGCTCGCGTTGTCGCTCGTACTGTCGGTCGGTCTCGCGCTGACGGTGTCGCGCGGGCCGTGGCTGCAGGTGGCGGTGATGGTCGTCGCGGGCTTCTGGATGGCGTGGGTCGAATCGCGCCGCACGCCGGGCAATGCGCGTGCGTGGCTGATACCGGTCGTGCTGGCGGTCGCGTTCATCGCGGTGAACGTCGCGGTGCGCTGGGCCAACGTGCACTATCACCTGAATCTCGCGGAGTCGGCCGCCGACCGGATGCGCGACGCCGGGCAGATCGCGCCGCGCCTCGCGCTGTGGAAGTACGGGCTCGCGATGTTCCGCGAGCATCCGCTGCTCGGCGTCGGCTGGGGCGAATTCCCGTCGCACCAGTTTGCGCTCGTGCGCACGCTCGGCGGCGTCGAGATCGCGAACAACTCGCACGACATCTTCATCGACCTGCTCGCGAAGTCCGGTCTCGTCGGGCTCGGCGTGCTCGCCGTCACGCTCGTCATGTGGTTCGTGCGCACGGTGCGGGCGCCGCAGTCGAGCATGCGCGTGTTCGGCTTCGCGCTGATCGGCATCCTGCTGATGCATGCGCTGGTCGAGTATCCGCAGCAATACATGTTCTTCCTGCTGCCGGCGATGTTCGTGATCGGGCTGCTCGAGGTGAAGCCGCTGCGCATCCTGCCGGGGCGTGCGGCATTCGGGCTGTTCGCGGTGCTGTCGTTCGGCGGCGTGCTGGCGGCGGTGCCCGTGCTGCGCGACTACCAGCGCGCGGAAGTGCTCTATTACGGCAGCAGCCCGGCCGCGCAGTATCGCGATGCGCCGTCGCTGCTGTTCGGCGCGTGGGGCGATTACGGTGCGGCGACGCTGCTGACCATTTCGCCGGACAACCTGCCGCTCAAGCTCGCCGCGCACGAGCGCGCGATCGCGCTGCTGCCCGGCGAGACGGTGCTGCGCCGCTATGCGGTGCTGCAGGCGCTGGCCGGCCGCGAAGCCGACGCGCTCGATACCGTCGCGCGCCTGCATGTGTTTGCGAAGGAGTTGAAGGACTGGCCGCAACAGCTGGCCGCGTTGTACAAGCTGTGCGGCGATGAGCCGGCGCTGAAGACGTTCAGGGCGGCCGTCGTCGCGAAATACGGGGAAGCGCCGGCCGACGAGGGCGACGACTCGGACGACGACGATTCGGATTGACGCGTGTCGTGCGCGCCGGAACGGGGAATTCCGGCGTTTGTCTGGCCGTGATGAAAGCGGGCTGACGTCGTCGGCGCAACATGGCCCGGCGCATCACGCGCTGAGCCGATCGGCTATCGATTACGTCGCGGATCGCTTGGATTCGGGTCGAAGGGGCGGCGATTCGCGTCAACCATTGTCAAATCGCCGCCTGCTGACCGGGCGGCGCGGGCACAATGCGCGAAAGGGCTCGCGTGCGCGTCGGCGTGGGGCGCAGGCGGTGCCAATACGGCACACTTCCCGGTTATCCGGGGATTGCGCCGAGCAGGATCGCGGCCGGGCATCGCTCGGCCGTGCGGCCGTAACGGGGCGCCGGTCCGATGGCCGCGGCGCAGTGCGACACACGCGATGCGGGCGGGGGAAGGCCTCGGCTGCGCGGCGCGTGTGCCCAGAACAGTGCTGAAGAACGATATTCGACCATGGCCATTCGCTCGACCTACCTGACCCTGCCCGCCGTCGCGATGCTGTTTTCCGGCTGCGCGATGCTGTCGTCGTCGCAGGAAAGCAAGCTGACCTGCCACATTCCGCGTGCCGTCTATCCGGATACCGCGAAGCCGCTCACGCGCCCGGCGACCGTGCTCGTGCGCGCGCTGATGACGACGTCCGGCGAAGCGCAGAACGTCACCGTGACGACGAGCAGCCGCAACGCGGCGGCCGATCGCGCGGCCGTCGAAGCGATGACGCACGCGAGCTGCGTGCAGACCGGCGCGACGGCGAATCCCTTCTTGCTCACGCAACCGTTCGTGTTCGAGCCGCGGCGCGCCGAATGACGCACGGTCGGTGCGGGCGATCGCGCCGTGCCGCCACGCCCCAGTCACTTGTCGTTGTCGGCTGTCCGGCGCGATTTCACCGCTGCGCCACGCGGCTGACGGCTCAGTGCCGCGGCATCAGATCCGCGCCGCGACACGCGGGCTCGGACGCGTTGCGCAGCCCGAGCATCGTGAAGCCGTTGCGCTCCTGGCGGATCAGCGCGTAGCGCCGCGCGACCGTTTCTCCACCCTTGCCCGTCAGATCCAGTTCGACCTGGAAGCGATCCTTGCTGTCGGAACAGCCGCGTACCGGGCCGTATGCGAAGCCGATATCGGGCGCCTTGCTTTCCGCGTTGAACGTCTGCCGGGCTTTCAGCGCGGTCCCGGCGGCCTCGGGTTCGCTCCATTCGCGCGCGAGCACGTCGTCCACCTTCAGCCACTCGTCGACGAAATCGCGGCCGTTGGCGGCGGCCGGCTGCACGCGTTGCACGGTGTCGCCGTCGACGCGATAGCGGAAGATACCTGGCCGCGTCATCACGTCGCCGTCGAGCGAGCCGACCGTCGTGCGCAGCTCGAAGCCGTCGGCGCGCACCTTGAAGCGGATCGAATCGTCGTCGATCACGTAGCCGTGCGCGGTGTGGAACAGCGTGCGTTGCGCGGCCGACCCGTTGGCCGGCGCGATCACGTCCGCGCCGAACCGGCTCCAGCGCGACGAGCACCACGGTGTGCCGTGGACGACCGCCACCTGTCCGCCCGGCAACGCGCCGAACCAGAAGCCGCCGCCGTATGCGCCGCCGATGTCCTTGTATTCGTCGGCTTGCCAGCGCAGCACGCGCTGCCACCGACCGTTTTCCCACGCGTACGCGGTGAGCAGGTTGTCGTCGCCGCATGCGATGTCGAAGCCGGCGCGTACGAACAGCAGCGGGCGCGACGTGCCGTCGCGCGTGACGTCGACGTCCGGGTTGCGGCCGAACGCCGATTCGCCGGTTTTCGGCTGTGCCGGCTGCGCGGGGACGCCGAGCGTTGCCGCGAGCGTGCGTTTCAGTGCGACCGCTTCGACATGTTCATCGCTGCATACGAGGCGCGCGTCGATCGCGCCGACGAGCGCTTGCTTGTAGGCGCGAAGCGCGTCGCGCAAAGGCGGCGAAACCTCGACGGTGCCGGCGCCGTCGCTTTCCGGGTTGGGCGCGCGTTGCACGCGGTGTTGCGCGTCGAGCGCGGCGCGTGCAGCGGTGTCGGCGGCGGGGCAGGGGCTGGCGGCGAAGGCGGCGGGCGATGTGGCAACGCATAGCGCGAGTGCGGCGCGACGCGGTGATTTATTCATCGAATTGAGTCTTCCGTCGTAGCAACGGGATTCGGTCTTGTAAGGCACGGTTATTTCGGACCGGGAACGACAGTTTCCTCAGTCTTTCATCGAGCAACGAGTACAGCGTGTTCGTATCCTGATTGAAATACCGATTGTGATAGACGATCCCGTCGACATTCTGCTTCCAGGTCTTGCCTGCGTCAGTGCTGCTGATCATCAGGGGGATCGGTGGATCATCGATTGCGTGCCCGGGGTCGGTCGCATAGACGAGCAACAGGCCATCGCGGCCCACGTCGAGGCCGCTCAGGATGAGCTTCCTGTCAAACGTCGTCACTTGCCGGACTCGCTCCGGGCGCGTGTTCGCCCACGTCGAAAGCACACCGGTCCGGCGTGCGCGATCCGGTGCAGTATCGTCGCCACTCTCATGGTCGAGGAGAGACAGCGTGTAAAGCGCGTAGCCGCCAGCCGTGGCAGGCGCAGACACGAGTCGAGTGACGGTCTGGTTAGGCAGGACGGTATCGAGAGCGAACGCCCGCTGATTTGGCGCGAGTCGGTATACGACGCTGCGGGCAGGGGCCGTAGCCGACCGGTCGACAGGGTAAGCCACTCGCAGGGTGCCGTCGGGGCCAAGATTTACTCCTGCGAAGCTGCGCCCGGGAGCACCGCCGACGGCTGCATCCGGTGGTAGTGCGATCCGCTGCCAGGACACGCCGCCGTCGGATGTTCGCCGGACCGCCGGGCCCCGACCGATCGCATAACCGCTCCGCGCGTCGATGAAGAGCAACTGATCGATATCCTCGTGCTCGGGCCAGTCGAGCTGCGACCAGTGCCGGCCGCCGTCGAGCGATTTCCAGACACGGGTTTGCTGCGAGACGAGGCCGTCTGCCGGATGTGGCGCCGTGTAGCTGGTCCGGCCGACGCCGATGACCTGGACCTGACCGTCCCGCGAATGCCACCACGCCGTGTGTTGGCCCGGCGCTTGCAAGAAGCGCTGCAGTCCCTGATCGAGGGTGCCACGGAAGAAATTTACGGTCCGCCGATTGAGGGTTTCTGCTGCGTTGTTCATCCACGCTTCGGTGGGTTCGGCGACCATTGGATTCTTCCACTCGCCGGGAGGCTTCAGCATCACCACAGGGTCGGCGACCGTGAGCGACATGATTTCGTTGCCGACGACGTAGAAATCACCGACGCCAGCCAGTGGGACGGGCCACGTCACCTTCGACGAAACGGTTTCCCATCGAGAGCCGGTATTTTCGACCAGCAGTATCAATGCGATGCTGCCGATCGCGATGGCGGCCAGCCGCTTTAGGCGGGAGTGGTTGCGCATCGGGTTGGCTGAAGTCAATGGAGAAGAGGGCATGAGGCCGATCGTGCCGGGGGCGTCGTCCGATTCTGCGGACTCGGCCCACGGCAAATGCGTCTGGCAGCGATCAGAATTGCCGTTTCCGAAGTGTGTAGGCGAACACCGGATGGAGCGTATCGGTGCTTGCCGTCCTGATCCGGTTTTCGCGACGATGCGCCAATTCCTCGGCGACCGTCATGCGCGCGATCAGAAAGTCCGCTTCTTCAGCGTATAAGCGTGCAGCCAGTACAGCGTGTTGGTCTGCGCGTCGAAGTAGCCGCCTTGTGCAACCTTGTCGGCTGTTTGATCCCACGACTTGCCGGCGTCGGTACTGGTGAACGTCAGGTCGATCGGGGCACCGCCGCGACTGCCGGAGTTCGGGTCGGTCGCGTAGACGAGCAGGAGGCCGTTACGACCGACGCTCAGGCTGTCGAGCCGGAGCGTCTCGTCGAACGTGCGCAGTTGGTGCACGGACTCGGGATGGTCGTTCGTCCACGTGGAAATCGCGCCCGCCCGGCGGCTGTTGTCGCGACTCTCGCCGCTTTGCGGCTTGTCGAGACGTGACAGCGCGTACAGCGAATAGTGTGCTGCCGGTCCCGGCGTGGTATCGAGCGCGGTGACGACCTGGCCCGGCAGTTCGGTCTCCGTCACGAATGCGTGCCGCTCCCAGTCGAGCCGGTCGATCACACTGTGCGACGGCGCCTCTGCAGTCCGAGCGGCGGAGTAGGCGACGCGCAGTACACCGTCAGGGCCGAGACTCACCGCATTGAAATTCTTGCGCGTCTCGTCGGCGACGCGTGCATCGGTCGGCACGTCGATCGTCTGCCACGTGTTACCGCCGTCCGCGGTCCGCCACACTCTCGGCCCCCAGCCGATCGCGTAGCCGCGCTGTGGATCGACGAAGAGCAACCGGCCAATGTTCTGGTTTTCGGGCCATTGCAGTTGAGACCACGTTTGGCCGCCGTCGAGCGACTTCCACAGCTTCGTGGTTTGCGGTGCATCGCCGCCGCGTGCCTCCGGGGCCTTGTAGTCCATCCATGAGGTGCTGAGGAACTGAACCGACCAGTCCGGGGAGTACCACCACGCGGCGTTCTGGCCGACCTGCTGGAACTGGCGTTTCATCCCGCCGTCGATGGTTCCGCGGAAGAAGCTGATCGTCATGCGGTTCAGCAACTCGCCCGTGTCGTTCATCCATGCTTCGGTCGGCTCGGGCCGCTGCGGTTCCGTCGATTCAGCCGTGGGCTTGAACGTCACCACGGGATTGGCCAGCTTGACGCTCATCACGTCGTTGCCCTTGATGCGGAAGTTGCCGCCGCCATACGGCGTGTCGTTCCGCATGAAGTTTGTCGAAATTGTTTCCCAACCCGTCGCCATATTTACGTACCCGTATGTTGCAATGGCCAGGACAACAAGACCCCCGGCGATCCATTTCCAGCGTTTGAGTTTTGGCATGTCACTTATTTAGCAAACGATCCAGCGCCCGGCTGACTTCGTCGGACGTGTCCGAACCCCACTCGCGTGCTTTTTTAGCCGCGTCCGAGCCCCATTCACGGACCTGATCGACCGCGTCCGAGCTCCAGTCGTGCGCCTTTTGTTTGGCGACGGGGATACCCGCGTCCCACGCTTGCTTGAGCGTCCGTCCATCGCCCCATTCCTGAAGATTTGGCCGCATGCCGATCTTGGTCAGATCCGAGACCGGTAGACCGGCCAGCCCTCCGTCCAGATAAGCCAACGGATGCGTGACGAACGCGAAGGTCTTGAACGTCTCTCCGTTGTTTTCGAGCTCCAGTTCGTATCGTTTCACTTGCATCGAAAGCTCACCGTTGCCCGGCTTCGCACTGCTGAATGCGATCTGGTCCCCCTGCATGTTTTGCTGCAGCCCAATTTCGATGTAGCGCTGCAGCCACCACCGGGCGGTTTCCAGCCATTTCTTTCCTTTTGCCGTGAGAGTGGGATACAGATTCTGGCCGTAGTCCGAACAATAGTAATAGCCGTAGCTCACGTAGTAATCGGGCGGTTTGTGGCCGCAACCGATATGGCGCATCATGAAATTGCCGTGGCGCGACCAGTCGGAATCCGTGCTCTTCAGTTTGATCAACTCTTCCCGCCGATGCAGCAGACGGCGCGCGACTTCCTTGTCTTTCCACGGGTCCCACGAGGTCGCGAATTTCTTCACGGTTTCCCATGCGCTCGATTTGCTGACTTTTTCGACCGTCTCCCAGTACTCGCCGTGCAGCGGCTGGTAGTAGAACGGACACGTGCCGACGATCGAATCCGCAGCCGGCGTCACATGCTTGTCGCAGATGTTGATCTGCACCTTCGGCCGATCCTGGTATCCCGTCGGGGTCAGCATCCCCGCACCGGTCCCGAGCACCTTGTCCTGTTGTCCGTCAGCCATTCGATTTCCCTAGAAACTTGACCACGACGTCGTGCGGCACGTGGCTCTGCGTGAGCCCGGTTTCGCCTGCCGCGTTGGTGACGCCTTCCGAGAGCAGCTTGCCGTTCGAGAACATCTGGTACCGCGTGTTCGCGACCGGAATGTCGGTGCCGGCCCAGTGCGCGATGAATGCCTGGTCGTAGTTGCCGTTGGAGTTCGGCAGCGTCGGCATCGTTTGCGACAGGTGGGTGGGGCCGCTGAACGCATGCTGCGCGCCCTTGATGTCGATCTTGCCGGGCGCGTGCACCTCGATGTTGCCGTCCGCGATGCGGATATAGGCGCCGCCGGACGTCAGCAGGATCTCCTTCGCCGCGGCGCCTTCGATCGATTGCGTGACGGCGATCAGCTTCAGCGCCTTCTGCGCGGTCAGCTCGATGTTGTCCGCCTGCGCCTGCACTTCGACCTTGCCCTTGCCGGCGAACAGCTTCATCCCCGCGTTCTGCGCGAACAGGCTGATCCGGTCGAGGACACTGGCGATCAGCGATTTCCCGGCGGCGACGTGCGTGCTTTGCCCGCTGACGAGGTTGATGTGCTGGTCCGCGGAAAATTGCGCGGACTGCTGCGTGGACATCCCGATGCCGGCCGGGCTGCCGAACAGCATCACGGGCTCCTTGAACGCGTTGGCGTTGCCGGTTCCGCCGCCGGCGGTCCGGCCGCCCGACGCGTTGCCGCTCACGCTGTTCTGCGTCGCGTCGCTGAACTGCTTCAGCGCCGTGTGGCCGGGGTCGAGCGACTCGCCCTGATGCTGCGCGCTGACCTGCGACATGGCGTCGATCAGCCCTTGCGCGCGCACGAGCTGCTCCCGGGTCTCGTCGACGTCGAGCGGCTGGCTGGCCGCCTGCTTGGGATGCGTCGTGACGTACAGCCCGCGGTTCGCGCGCACGGCGCCGTAGGCGTCCGAGCGCAGGTCGAAGCCACTGCCGAGATAGCTGCCGCGGTTGTTGCCCGTGTGGTCGATCAGGTAGCCGAGATGCAGATGTGCGTTGGTCTGGCTGCTGTACAGGTGCACGCGGTTCTGCGCGGTCGCGTCGTCGAGCACCAGCTGGTTGTAGCCGGCGCCCGCGTATTCCTTGGAGCGGTACCCGGACAGGATGCCGTTGCTGTGCCATTGCGGGCTCGTCGCGCCGTTGTAGACCTTGCCGACGATGATCGGACGATCGCAGTCGCCGCCGAGGAAGTCGACCAGCACTTCCTCGCCGCTGCGGTGCGGGTGGACGGCACCGTAGCCATTGCCCGAATCGGACGCCGTGGCACGCAGCCAGCACGACGCCTTTTCGTCGCCGTCGTTCAAGCGGTCCCAGTGAAAGCGGACCTTGACGCGGTTGAGCTCGTCCGTATGGACTTCTTCGCCTTGCGGCGCGACGACGGTCGCCGATTGCAGGTGCATCGGCGGCTTCGCGTGCTCGAACGGGCTGCGGAACGGCACCGTCGTGCGCTGCGCCTCGATGCGGATCTGAAAGAAGCCCTCGCTGCCGTCGGGATGACGCACGCGCGACCGGTCCGTATCGGTGGCCTGCATGATGCTGCCGATCTCGGCCTGCAGGCTGTGCGGGAAAACGGCCGGCTCGTCGGCCACGGGCAGGTTGTTGACGATGACCCACGCCGTCTCGATCACGGCGAATTCGCGCTGGCCGGCATCGTCCTTGTCGTGTTCGGGGTGTTCCGCGAACTCGAACACGCGTCCGGCGTCCATGCGCCGCACACCGCCGACACCGTGAAAGCGCTTCGCGTGCGATTCCTGCTCTTCCATCCAGATCTTCGACAGATGGTCGCCGCGTGACTGCTCGGGATACGTGTAGGCACCCGTGTATTCGTAGACTTCGAGCTGCTGCGGCAGATCGCCCTGGTTCGCGATCGTCGGCGTATGGGTGGCCTTCGGATTCGACGCGGTGGGCGGCTGCTTGTAGTCGAACGTGCGCGTGGTGCGTGCGACGCTGCGCAGCGTGCGTGTACCGCTGAACTGGACGAGCGTGTCGGCTTCGTCGCCCGTGCCCGCGTGATGAAAGCGCACGGTTCGCGGCGACAGCGCGGGCAACGCGTCGATGCGATCGACGATGACGAGCCGGTGCGACTTGCCGTCGCTGTCCTGTTCCCAGAAACCGTACAGGCCTTCCGATTCCATTAGGCGATGGACGAAATTCCAGTCGTCCTCGTATTGCATGCAGAACGAGCGCGGCGGCAGCGGCTGGTAGAGCTTGAACGTGAAGCGGCCCTTGGCCTGCGGATGCTGGTTCAGCACGTCGGCGATGATGTCGTCCGCCGACCGGTCCTGCCAGATGCGCTGATCGCGGCGGAACTTCAGGAAGTGCAGGAACGACGCAAAGACGATCTGATGGTGCGTGACGCCGCTGTCCGACCCGAGCCGGCGGGCCGCATGCACGTAGCCGTGGTGCGGCGCGTACGATTGGTCGGCCTGCTGGATCCACAGCGTCACCGGCTGCGCGATCAGTTTCTTGAGTTCGAGGTCGTCGGATACCGACACGGTATCGACGGTGAACTCGAAATGGCGTCCGAGGCGCGATCGTCCCGTGACGCGCTGCGGCAACAGGACGTCGGGGCCGAGCGGGGTATCCAGTTTGATCAGGCGCTCATGCTGAACCGGTCCGGCCAGCAACGCGCTTCTTAACGCTTGCGAATTCATCACCAGTGCTCGCTTTTGTTGTGCTGGTTCGCACGCTCTCTCGTGCGGAATCCGGTAATTGTATGAGATAAAACGGTTTTATCTCGAATTGGCGGGCCGGTGGTGCCCGGGTATTCACCCCGCCGCGTCTTCCGCCTTCCAGTCCCCCGACTTCCCGCCGCGCTTCTCCCGTACGCTCACGTCGGTGATCACCATCCCGCGATCGACCGCCTTGCACATGTCGTAGACGGTCAGCAGCCCGACCTGGACGGCCGTCAGCGCTTCCATCTCGACGCCGGTCCGCCCGAACGTCTCGACCTGCACGACGCAATGCACGCCCGGCAGCGCGTCGTCGAGTTCGAACTCGACGGCCACGCGCGTGAGCGCGAGCGGGTGGCACAGCGGAATCAGGTCGGCCGTGCGTTTGGCGCCCTGGATCGCCGCGATGCGCGCGACGCCGAGCACGTCGCCTTTCTTGGCCTTGCCGTCGCGGATCAGCGCGAACGTGGCCGGCAGCATCCGGATCGTGCCCCGCGCGATCGCGATGCGCCGGGTTTCCTGCTTGTCGCCGACGTCGACCATATGGGCGTGGCCGGCGGCATCGAAATGGGTGAGTCCTGACATGTCTTCCTCTAGTGGAACGGAGTGCGCGCGCACGTCCCTCGATCCTGCCGCGCGACCGGCCGGGCACCGCATCCCGTACCGGCGCGACGAACCGATCCAACCTCGCAACGGGCGCTTATCATAGCAGCGGCGTTCGCGTTGCCGGAGGCGCAGATGACGCTCGCGCGGCACGGGACAGTCGTCGCGGCGCCGGTACAATGACCCGAATATTCAGACCAAACGCCGCGATGCGCGCCGCGCGCGCGGGACGGCGTCGTTTTCATCCTGCCATGCGTGTCAAACAGTTGCTTGCCGTGTCGCTGTCGGCGGCGCTCGCGCTGCCGCCGGGCGGTCATGCGCAGAGCGCATCCGCGCCGCCGCTCGAGCCGGCGGCAGGCGGCCCGACGTCGATTTCCACCGTGCCGTCCGGCATCGCGACCGGCGTATTCGGCACGTACGGCGGCGCGGAAAGCCGGTTCTCGGGCGCGGCCGGTGCGTCGGCGCCGGTCGCGAGCCTGCGCGCGCCGCTGCGGGCGCTGGAGCTGCCCGATCTCGGCGACGGCTCCGGCGGTTCGCTGACGCCGCGCGCCGAGCGCCGGCTCGGCGAGCGCGTGATGCGCGAGGTGCGGCGCGATCCCGACTATCTCGACGACTGGCTGGTGCGGGACTACCTGAACGCGATGGCGGCGCGGCTCGCGGCCGCGGCGGCGGCGCGCTACATCGGCGGCTACACGCCCGACTTCGACCTGTTCCCGGTGCGCGATCCGCAGATCAACGCGTTCTCGATGCCGGGCGGGTTCATCGGGATCAACAGCGGGCTGGTGGTCACGACGCAGACGGAGTCGGAGCTGGCTTCGGTGGTCGGCCACGAGATGGGCCACGTGCTGCAGCGGCACATCGCGCGGATGATCGGTGCGAGCGAGAAGACCGGCTACACGGCGCTCGCGACGATGCTGCTCGGCGTGCTGGCCGGCGTGCTCGCGCGCAGCGGCGATCTCGGCAGCGCGATCGCGATGGGCGGACAGGCGTATGCGGTCGACAACCAGCTGCGCTTCTCGCGGTCGGCCGAGCGCGAGGCCGACCGCGTCGGCTTCCAGCTGCTCGCGGGGGCCGGCTACGACCCGTACGGAATGCCCGGCTTCTTCGAGCGGCTCGACCGCGCGTCGATGGGCGATGCGGGCGTGCCGGCCTATGCGCGCACGCACCCGCTGACCGGGGAGCGGATTGCCGACATGGAGGATCGCGCGCGCCGCGCGCCGTACCGGCAGCCGCGCCAGTCGGCCGAGTACGGGTTCGTGCGGGCACGGCTGCGCGTCCTGCAGAACCGGGCGCCGACCGACATCGCGGCCGAGGCGCGCCGGATGCAGCTCGAGCTCGACGATCACACGGCGCCGAACGTCGCGGCGAACTGGTACGGCATCGCGCTCGCGAATACGCTGCTCGGCCAGTACGACGCGGCCGACAACGCGCTCGCGTCGGCCCGCGCTGCATTCGATGCGCGCGAGCGCCGCGAGGACGACCCGGCGACCAGCTCGCCGAGTCTCGACGTGCTGGCCGCCGACATTGCCCGCCGCGCGGGCCGGACCGACGACGCGGTGCGGCTCTCGGCGCTCGCGCAGCGGCGCTGGCCGGCGTCGCACGCGGCGATCGTCGCGCACCTGCAGGCGCTGATCGCCGCGCGCCGCTTCGCCGAAGCGCAAACCCTCGCACGGGCGCAGGCGAAGGCCGACCCCGAACAGCCGGACTGGTGGGATTACCTCGCGAAGTCGAGCGACGGCAAGGGCGACGTGCTCGCGCGGCGCCGGGCGCTGGCGGAGAAGCTGGCGCTCGATGGAGCGTGGCCGTCGGCGATCCGGCAACTGAAAGAGGCGCGCGACGCGAAGGACGTGTCGTTCTACGAGCAGTCGATCATCGGCGCGCGGCTGCTGGAATTCGAGGCGCGCTACAAGGAAGAGCGCGACGACGAGAAGAACGGCCGCGGGTAGCGGCCGGCGCGCGGCGAACGCAGCCGGCGCCGCGGCGGGTCAGTGGCCGCTGTCGGCCGCGTCGCGTGCGTGGCGCGCCGGGCTGGCGACGTAGCCGAACCGGCCCGGCACGTCGGCGCACGCGATACTGCCGAGCGGCAGCGTGCGGCCGTCGCGCCAGCGCAGCACCGGCGGCTCCGCGTCGAAATCCGCGTGATCGGCGAACAGCCCGAGGTCGTGATCGTGCAGCGCCGCGATGCGCGCAGGCGTGCCGGCCTCGCGAAACAGCACGCCGCCGCCGTCGTCGAGCCAGGCCGCATCCGGTTCGAACGGGGCGCCGGTCTGGTCGGTGAGCGCAAGCTGCCCGTCGCGCTCGGCGAGCCGCACGACCCACGGCGTATAGGCGAGCTCGACGTACACGCGCTGCGGCCCGTTCTGGAAGAACCACCGACCTTGCGCGTCGCAGGCGTAGTTGCGGCCGATGAATGCGTTCAGCGCCTCATGCCGGATCGGCGAGCCGAGCTCGCCGGCCGCCTGCGCGGCGTCGTCGCGCAGCCGCCATGTGCCGCGCCGGTCGAGCAGCAGCCAGCCGGTGCAATCCGGCACGTTCGGCCATTTGGCGAGCGCCTGCCTGACGATGTCATCCATGGTCGACGAATTTCGAGCAATAGCCGAACACCCGCGCCGACAGCCAGTCGAGGCGGCCGGGGAACGGCCCGGTCATGAAGCCCGCGTGGCCGCCGTGCGCGGGCTGGTCGAGCTCGACGGCCGGCGACACGTCGGCCGGGCCCGGCAGCGCCGACTCGGGCAGGAACGGGTCGTTGCGGGCGTTGAGGATCAGCGTGGGTACGTCGATCGCGCGCAGCAGCGGCCGCGTGGTTGCCTTCGTCCAGTAGTCGTCGGCGTTCGCGAAACCGTGCAGCGGCGCGGTCACGACCTCGTCGAAGTCGCGCATCGTCACGGCCCGCAGCATCGCGTCGCGGTCGAACAGCCCCGGGTACTGTTCGAGTTTCGCGAGCCCCTTGCGCTTGAGCGTCTTCAGGAAGCTGCGCGTGTAGACCATCGCGAACCCCTGCGACAGCGCGCGGCCGCCCGCGTGCACGTCGATCGGCGTGGAGATCGCGGCGGCGGCGCGCACGATCGACGTGTCGCTGCGATGCTCGCCGAGCCAGCGCAGCAGCACGTTGCCGCCGAGCGATACGCCGGCCACGACCAGCGGCCCGCGATGCTGTGCGGCGAGCCGGCGCAGGATCCAGTCGACCTCGGCGCTGTCGGCGAGATGGTAGAAGCGCGGCTGGCGGTTGATCTCGCCGCTGCAACTGCGGAAGTGCGGCACGACGGCGTGCCACCCGTTCGCGCGCGCGGTGGCCATCATCGCGAGCGCGTAGTGCGAGCCGGAGCTGCCTTCGAGGCCGTGGAACAGCACGAACAGCGGCGCGTCGGGCGCCGGCGCCGCGCTGTCGAGGTGCGCGACCCAGTCGAGGTCGATGAAGTCGTGGTCGGGCGTTTCCCATCGCTCTCGCCGATAACCGACGACCGGCCGCCGCGCGAACAGCGCGGGCACGATGGTTTGCACATGGCTGTTGGGCAGCCAGCGCGGTGCGCGATAGCGCAATGAATCGTCGTCGGGGGCCGGGGGCCCGGTCAGCGGCGAGGTGGGCGGAGAAGCCGTACTCATGATCGCCCCGCTAATGCGTTGCTTCGTTCTTCGTCAGTGCAGCGGACCCTGCCCGTGACGGATCTTCGCGGCGAATTGTCCGGCCGCTTGTTCAGGAATCGGGCTCGCGTGGATGTGCGCGATGCGCCATTCGCCGCGTTCGTGGATCATCACGTACGTCGCGAAAACCATGTCGGGTTCGGCCGTCAGGTCGGCCTGCTGATGCGCTTCGGCGATCGTATAGACGACCGTGCCGAGGCTGTCGTACACGCGGATGTCGAGCGGCTCGATCGTGACCGGGCGCGTCGCGAGCCGGTTGGCGAGCCCGCCGCGGATCTGGTCGAGGCCGTGCAGATGCTCGCCGTCCGCCCATACGCAGCTGGCGAAATCCTCGTCGATCCACAACGCCAGCAGCGCGTCGAGATTGGCATCCGCGACGGCCTGGTAGTAGGCGTTCAGCGTATCGGCAGCGGCTTCGAAGAGGCGGGCAAAACGTGGCATCGGGGTGGTCTCTCGCGCGCATCGCGCGCCGTATTCAGCACGGCGGCCCGGATCGAGCCGCCGCACACCGGTGAATCGGATTGCCCGGCGCGCCGTGCGACGCTGCCGGTCAGGGTCAGCGCTGCCCGACGAGCATGCCGCGCAAATCGCCGAATACCTGCTCCGGACCGAGTTCGCGCAGGCACTTCAGGTGGCCGAGCGGGCACTCGCGTTCGAAGCAGGGACTGCATTCGAGATGCAGCCATTGTACCTTCGCCAGGTCCGACAGCGGAGGGGTGTGGCGCGGATCGGTCGATCCGTACAACGCGACGAGCGGCCGGCGCAACGCGGCGGCGACGTGCATCAGCCCCGAATCGTTGGTGACGACCGCGTTCGCGCGCGCGATCAGCGCGCATGCCTCGGACAACGACGTCTGTCCGCACAGGTTGCGCACGTTCGGCGCGTGGTCGGCGATCGCCTGAGCGGCCGCGGCATCCTTCTGCGAGCCGAGCGCGACGATCTGCGTATACGGGAACGACTGGTGGACGATGGTCGCGAGCGTCGCGAAGTGCTCGGGCGGCCAGCGCTTGGCCGGGCCGTATTCGGCGCCGGGGCAGAACACGACGAGCGGCTTGCGCGTATCGAGATTGAAACGTGCGGACACGCGGGCCGTCTCGTTCAGGTCGGCGTCCAGGCGCGGGGCGGGCAGCGTCTTCATCGACTCGGGCAGCTTCGCGCCCGGCGCGTACGCAAGCGCCGCGTAGTGAGTCGTCATCGGCGGCCGCTCGCCCGACTTGTCGGGGTTCGCGTGCCGCACGTTCAACAGCCCGTAGCGGTGCTCGCCCGTGTAGCCGATCCGCAGCGGGATGTTCGCGAGCCACGGGATCACCGCGGATTTCAGCGAGTTCGGCAGCACGTACGCCGCGTCGTAGCCGACGTCGCGCAGGTCGCTCGCGAGCTGCCAGCGGCGCAGCAGCTGCAGCTTGCCGTGCGCGAGATCGGTCGCGTAGACATCGTGGATCTCGGGCATCCGCTCGAGCACGGGCGCGACCCACGAGGGTGCGACGGCATCGATCGCGATGCGGGGATGGAGTTTCTTCAGCAGCGCAAAAAGCGGCTGCGCCATCAATGCGTCACCGATCCAGTTCGGTGCGATAACCAGCGCTCGACGCATCAGGTCGACTTCCGATGTCGTAATGAAGCACGGCGCTCGGGCGCCGCGTTCGGGTTGCCAGAATGGAGACGGGCGGCGCGCCGGACTCCCGGCTGCGCCGCCTTGCGGGACGGTGGGCCTTCAGGCCCGGCCGCCGGGGCTCAGTGGCCCTTGACGACCTCGCCGTCGCGCAGCTTGTAGCGCGTGCCGCAGTACGGGCAGCGCGCCTCGCCGTGCGACACGTCGATGAAGACGCGCGGGTGGGCATTCCAGCGCGTCATGGCCGGGTTCGGGCAATAGGCGGGAAGATCCTTGGCCGTCAGCTCGACGAGCGGCATTTCCTTGATTTCACTCATGAGACTTTCTCTTATCACTCTTGTGTGGGGCGGTCGGGGCGCGGCGCGCTCAGACCTTCGTCAGCCAGTGCGCGTACTTCGCGTTCTTGCCCGACACGATATCGAAAAACGCCGACTGGAGCTTTTCCGTGACGGGGCCGCGCGCGCCGCTGCCGATCGTGCGGTTGTCGAGTTCGCGGATCGGCGTGACTTCGGCGGCCGTGCCGGTGAAGAACGCTTCATCGGCCGTGTAGACCTCGTCGCGCGTGATGCGCTTCTCGATGACCTCGATGCCGGCGTCCTTCGCGAGCGTGATGACCGTGTCGCGCGTGATGCCGTCGAGGCACGACGACAGGTCGGGCGTGTACAGCTTGCCGTTGTTCACGAGGAAGAAGTTCTCGCCGGAGCCTTCCGACACGTAGCCGTCGACGTCGAGCAGCAGCGCCTCGTCGTAGCCGTCGGCCGTCGCTTCCTGGTTCGCCAGGATCGAGTTCACGTACCAGCCCGACGCCTTCGCGCGCACCATCGACACGTTCACGTGGTGGCGCGTGAACGACGACGTCTTCACGCGGATGCCCTTCGCGAGGCCGTCCTCGCCGAGGTACGCGCCCCACGGCCATGCGGCGATCGCGACGTGGATCGTGTTGCCCTTCGCGGCCACGCCGAGCTTTTCCGAGCCGACCCAGATGATCGGGCGCAGGTAGCACGACTCGAGCCGGTTCTCGCGCACGACCGCGAGTTGCGCGGCTTCGAGCGTTTCGCGGTCGAACGGCACGTCCATCTGGAAGATCTTCGCGGAGTTCAGCAGACGTTTGGTGTGCTCGCGCAGACGGAAGATCGCGGTGCCGCCGTCGGCCGTCTTGTACGCGCGCACGCCCTCGAAGACGCCCATGCCGTAATGCAGCGTGTGGGTCAGGACGTGGATCTTGGCGTCGCGCCAGTCGATCAGCTTGCCGTCCATCCAGATCTTGCCGTCGCGGTCGGCCATTGACATACGATTCTCCTGGAAGCGGTGGTGTGCTGCGGGTTGTGCAGCGTTGAGCCGGAAAGACGCTTATTTTAGCGTCATTTGGGGGCGATCCGGTCGGCCGGCGCGGGGCCGGCGCTATAATCGTCCGGTACCGATTCCAATAACGATGGGTCGCACCGGCAGGAGGCGCCGGCGTCCCGACGAACCGCCCGCTGCGGCCCGCTTTCCGATGCTCGCTCGATTGTCCGCCACCGACCGCTTCGCGCTGATCCAGGGCGCACGCGACTATTCCCCGACACTGATGGCGATCCTGTCCTGGGGGCTCGTCACCGGCATCGCGATGAGCAAGTCCGTGATGACGCTCGGGCAGGCGAGCGCGATGTCGCTGTTCGTCTACGCGGGCTCGTCGCAGCTCGCGGTGCTGCCGCTCCTCGCGGCGAAGCTGCCGATCTGGACCGTGCTGCTCACGGCCGCGATGGTCAACATGCGCTTCGTGATCTTCAGCGCCGGGCTGGCGCCCCATTTTTCCTACCTGCCGCTGTGGCGGCGCCTCGCGATCGGCTATTTCAACGGCGACGTGATCTACCTGCTGTTCCAGAAACAGGGCTTCGCGTACGGCCGCGTGCCGGGCAAGGAAGCGTATTTCTGGGGGATGGCGCTCGCGAGCTGGGCGTCGTGGCAGGTGTCCTCGCTCGCCGGCATCCTGCTCGCGAGCGTCTTTCCGGCGAGCTGGGGGCTGGAGCTGGCCGGCACGCTCGCGCTGATCCCGATCATGGTGTCGGCGGTCGCGAACCGCTCGACGCTCGCGGCCGTCGCGGTCGCCGGGATCGTGTCGCTCGTCGCGTTCGACCTGCCGTACCGGCTCGCGCTGCCGATCGCGGTGCTCGCCGCGCTCGCGGCCGGCTGCACAGCCGATTTCTTCGTCGAGCGGGCCGACTGGCGGCGCATCCGTACCGAAACCGTGCACGAAAAGGACATGGAATGAGCGCGACCGAGATCTGGATCGTCATCGTCGGGATGACGATCGTCACGGCCGTCACGCGCGCGCTGTTCCTGATCGGCGGCGAGCGCACGGTCTTGCCCGAACGCGCGCAGCGCGCGCTGCGCTACGCGCCGGCCGCCGCGCTGGTCGCCGTCGTGCTGCCCGACGTGCTCGAAACGCCGGCCGGGCTGTCGTTCGCGCTGTCCAACCATCCGTTCTACGCGGCGCTCGCCGGCCTCGGCTGGTTTTTGTGGCGGCGCAGCATGCTCGGCACGATCGTCGTCGGCATGCTCGTGTTCACCGCGCTCCGCCTGATCTTCTGATGGGCCGCCGTTCCGGCCTGGCCGGCGCCGCCCGGTTGCGCGCGCGTATTGCTGCACTGCCGCAATGCGTCCGTGCCGGCGCGCGATCCCAAATAGGCGGAATTCGCCGCCGCACGGGTCAGTCTGCCGGGTGGATCGGCTAGAATGCCCGTTCGAGATTTTTTACCCGTGCGCGTCATGCGAACCGCCAGCCACGGCCGCATCCGGCGCCCTTTCGCGGCAGCCCGCGCACGTCCAGCGTGAACCCCCTTTCCCCATCCACTACTTCAATCTGTTCAACATGAGCCAAGTCAAGCGTCTTACCGACCTGATCGCCGCCGGCCAGCTCGCCGGCAAGCGGGTGTTCATCCGCGCCGACCTGAACGTCCCGCAGGACGATCACGGCAACATCACCGAGGACACCCGCGTGCGCGCGTCCGTGCCGGCCATCCAGGCCGCGCTCGACGCCGGCGCGGCCGTGATGGTCACGTCGCACCTCGGCCGTCCGACCGAAGGCGAATTCAAGCCGGAAGACTCGCTCGCGCCGGTCGCCAAGCGTCTCGCCGAACTGCTCGGCCGCGACGTGCCGCTGGTGTCGAACTGGGTCGAGAACGGCGTGAACGTCGCGCCGGGCCAGGTCGTGCTGCTCGAGAACTGCCGCGTGAACAAGGGCGAGAAGAAGAATTCGGATGAGCTCGCGCAGAAGATGGCGAAGCTCTGCGACGTGTACGTGAACGACGCGTTCGGCACCGCGCACCGCGCGGAAGCGACCACCCACGGGATCGCGAAATACGCGCCCATCGCGTGCGCGGGCCCGCTGCTGGCGGCCGAACTCGACGCGCTCGGCAAGGCGCTCGGCAACCCGGCCCGCCCGCTGGTGGCGATCGTCGCCGGCTCGAAGGTGTCGACCAAGCTGACCATCCTGAAGTCGCTGGCCGGCAAGGTCGACCAGCTGATCGTCGGCGGCGGCATCGCGAACACGTTCATGCTCGCGGCGGGCCTGTCGATCGGCAAGTCGCTCGCGGAAGCCGATCTCGTCGCCGAGGCGAAGGCGATCATCGACGAAGCGCGCGAGCGCGGCGCGTCGGTGCCGATCCCGACCGATGTCGTCACCGCCAAGGAATTCTCGCCGACGGCCGCGGCCACGGTGAAGCAGGTCGCCGACATCGAAGCGGACGACATGATCCTCGACATCGGCCCCGATACGGCCAAGGCACTCGCGAGCCAGCTCGAGAAGGCCGGCACGATCGTGTGGAACGGCCCGGTCGGCGTGTTCGAGTTCGACCAGTTCGGCAACGGCACCAAGACGCTCGCCGAAGCGATCGCCAAATCGTCCGCGTTCTCGATCGCGGGCGGCGGCGACACGCTCGCGGCCATCGCGAAGTACGGCATCCACGACCAGGTCAGCTACATCTCGACGGGCGGCGGCGCCTTCCTCGAGTTCCTCGAGGGGAAGAAGCTGCCGGCGGTGGAAGTGCTCGAAACGCGGGCGGCCTGAGCGTGGCGGCGCGCGCAGGGGTGACGAAGGCCGCGCGCTCCGCGAAAGCGGAGCAGCCGGCCGGCGCGGGCAAGCGCAAACGCGCGCCCGCGCGGGCGAACACCGCCCCGCGCGCACCGGCGGCCGCCGGCGACGCGGCCGTGCAGCACCACGAATTTCAGAACAAAGCGATGCCGGGCACCAGCACCGGCACGCTCCCCGGAGCGGCGGCCGCTGGGCCTGCCGCTTCCGGCTCTCGCAGCGTTTCACCCAGCGCATCCACCTTGATCCAGATGAGGAGTTTCATGCAGCGCGCCACCAAGATAGTCGCCACGATCGGCCCGGCATCCAGTTCGCCGGAGATTCTGCTGCAGATGATGCAGGCGGGCCTCGACGTCGTGCGGCTCAATTTTTCGCACGGCACGGCCGACGATCACCGCCAGCGCGCCGAAATGGTGCGTGAGGCCGCCCGCAAGGTCGGGCGCGAGATCGCGATCATGGCCGACCTCCAGGGCCCGAAGATCCGCGTCGGCAAGTTCGAGAACGGCAAGACCACGCTCGTGCCGGGGCAGCCGTTCATTCTCGATGCGGGCTGCGAACTCGGCAACGACGAGCGCGTCGGCCTCGACTACAAGGAGTTGCCGCGCGACCTGAAGCCGGGCGACCTGCTGCTGCTGAACGACGGCCTGATCGTGCTGACCGTCGAGCGCGTGCTCGGCGACGAGATTCACACGACCGTCAGGGTGGGCGGCGAGCTGTCGAACAACAAGGGGATCAACCGCCAGGGCGGCGGCCTGTCGGCGCCGGCGCTGACCGCGAAGGACATGGAAGACATCCGTACCGCGATGTCGCTCGGCGCGGACCTCGTCGCGGTGTCGTTCCCGAAGAATGCGACCGACATGGAAATGGCGCGCCAGCTCGCGAACATCGCGGGCGCGCCGTACGGCATCAAGCCGAAGATGATCGCGAAGATCGAGCGCGCTGAGGCGATTCCGGCGCTGCAGAGCATCCTCGACGCGTCCGACGGCATCATGGTCGCGCGCGGCGACCTCGCGGTGGAAGTCGGCAACGCGGCCGTGCCGGCGCTGCAGAAGCGGATGATCCGGATGGCGCGCGAGTCGAACAAGCTCGTGATCACCGCGACGCAGATGATGGAATCGATGATCTACGCGCCGGTGCCGACCCGTGCGGAAGTATCGGACGTCGCGAACGCGGTGCTCGACGGCACCGACGCGGTGATGCTGTCGGCCGAGACGGCCGCCGGCAAGTATCCGGTCGTCACGATCGAGACGATGGCGGCCGTGTGCGTCGAAGCGGAAAAGTCCGAAGAAGTCGAGCTGGACAAGGATTTCCTCGACCGCACGTTCACGCGGATCGACCAGTCGATCGCGATGGGCGCGCTGTTCACCGCGTATCACCTGGGCGCGAAGGCGATCATCGCACTGACCGAATCGGGCGCGACCGCGCTGTGGATGTCGCGTCACTACACGCACGTGCCGATCTTCGCGCTGACGCCGCGCGTCGGCAGCGAGCGCACGATGGCGCTCTATCGCAACGTGACGCCGCTGCACGTCGACTTCAACAGCGACCGCGATTCGGCGCTGCAGGCGGCGCTCGAGATCGTCGTCAAGCAAGGTTACGTGCAGCATGGCGACATGGTCGTGCTGACCGTCGGCGAGCCGATGGGGCAGGCGGGCGGCACCAACACGCTGAAGATCGTGCGGGTCGGCGAGCACTATTGAGCGCCGGCTAAGCCGCATCGAGCCGGCCCGCGGTCGGCTACCCGGATCGGCCGAAGCTGATCCGTCACCGTTTTTGCACAAAAGCCGCGCGGGGTCCGAAGCCCCGCGCGGCTTTTTTTCTCCTTTTTGGCCGCATTGTGCCGTGCGAACGTAACAAATTGCGAGCGGGGCCCTCCGGGCGGTCGGAATCGGAGGCGCTTCGCGATAAAATGCGGCTATTCGACGCTCAGCCGCGCCGCGCCGTCCCGGTTCAGAGGGGAGCGAGCGCCGCGCCGGCGTCAGGGCGCACCGGTTTTCATTCCAAGGAGTTCCACAATGCCTCTCGTATCAATGCGTCAATTGCTGGACCACGCGGCAGAGCACGGTTACGGCCTGCCGGCCTTCAACGTGAACAACCTGGAGCAGGTCCAGGCGATCATGGCGGCGGCGGATCAGGTCGGCGCGCCCGTGATCATGCAGGCATCGGCCGGCGCGCGTAAGTATGCGGGCGAGCCGTTCCTGCGCCACCTGATCGAAGCGGCGGTCGAATCGTATCCGCACATCCCGGTCGTGATGCACCAGGATCACGGCCAGTCGCCGGCCGTCTGTACGGCCGCGATCCGCAGCGGCTTCACGAGCGTGATGATGGACGGTTCGCTCGAAGCCGACGGCAAGACGGTCGCATCGTACGAGTACAACGTCGACGTATCGCGCAAGGTCGTCGAGATGGCGCACTCGATCGGCGTGACGGTCGAAGCCGAACTCGGCGTGCTCGGCTCGCTCGAGACGATGAAGGGCGACAAGGAGGACGGCCACGGCGCGGAAGGCACGATGACCCGCGAGCAGCTGCTGACCGATCCGGAGCAGGCCGCCGACTTCGTGAAGCTCACGCAGTGCGACGCGCTCGCGATCGCGATCGGTACGTCGCACGGCGCGTACAAGTTTTCGAAGAAGCCGACGGGCGACATCCTGTCGATCCAGCGCATCAAGGAAATCCACGCGCGCATCCCGAACACGCACCTGGTGATGCACGGTTCGTCGTCGGTGCCGCAGGAACTGCTGGCCGAGATCCGCGAATTCGGCGGCGACATGAAGGAAACCTACGGCGTGCCGGTCGAGGAAATCCAAGAAGGCATCAAGCACGGCGTGCGCAAGATCAACATCGACACCGACCTGCGTCTGGCGATCACCGGCGCGATCCGCCGCTACCTGTTCGAGAACCCGGGCAAGTTCGATCCGCGCGACTACCTGAAGCCCGCGCGCGAAGCCGCGAAGAAGGTGTGCGTCGACCGTTACCTCGCGTTCGGCTGCGAAGGCCAGGCCGGCAAGATCAAGCCGGTGTCGCTCGACAAGATCGCCGAGCAGTACAAGTCGGGCGCGCTCGCACAGGTCGTGCGCTGAGACTGTAGTACGATTTGCCCCGCCTGGTTCTGCCGCCGGGCACGGGCTGGCCGCCCGGTCGGCCGGATTCGATCCGGCCCCGGCAGCCGTTCCGTCCGGCCGAACGAGGGCCGGCCGGCAGCCGCCCGGGCGTTGCGCCCGCCGGTTCGCCGACGTATTGCAAGACCGCCGTTCCCGCCTGCCGCGGGGAACGGCGTTTCCCTTTTTGTTTGGCTCCTTATCTGCGAAAAGACGATGTCTACCCTTTACGAATCCACGCTCCGCTCGCTGCCGCTCCTCGGTCGCGGCAAGGTTCGCGATAACTACGCGGTCGGCAACGACAAGCTCCTGATCGTCACGACCGATCGCCTGTCGGCGTTCGACGTGGTGATGGGCGAGCCGATTCCGAACAAGGGCCGCGTGCTGAACCAGATGGCGAACTTCTGGTTCGACAAACTCGCGCACATCGTGCCGAACCATCTGACGGGCGACGCGCCGGAAGCGGTCGTCGCGGCCGACGAGGTCGAGCAGGTGAAGGGCCGCGGCGTGGTCGTCAAGCGCCTCGAGCCGATCATGATCGAAGCGGTCGTGCGCGGCTACCTGGCCGGCAGCGGCTGGAAGGAATACCAGGCGTCGGGCGCCGTGTGCGGCGTGCAGCTGCCGGCGGGCCTGCAGAACGCGCAGAAGCTGCCCGAGCCGATCTTCACGCCGGCCGCGAAGGCCGAGATGGGCGAGCACGACGAGAACATCACGTTCGAGGAAACCGAGCGCCGCATCGGCACCGAGCTGGCCGCGACGATCCGCGACATCTCGATCAAGCTGTACAAGGAAGCGGCCGACTACGCGGCGACGCGCGGCATCATCATCGCCGACACGAAGTTCGAATTCGGCCTCGACAACCACGGCAAGCTGTACCTGATGGACGAAGTGCTGACCGCCGATTCGTCGCGCTTCTGGCCGGCCGACCAGTACGAAGTCGGCACCAATCCGCCGTCGTTCGACAAGCAGTTCGTGCGCGACTGGCTCGAGGCGCAGCCGTGGGGCAAGACGGCGCCGGCGCCGGCGCTGCCGGCCGACGTCGTCGAGAAGACGGCCGCGAAGTACCAGGAAGCGCTCGAGCGCATCACCGGCCAGTCGCTCGCCTGATCGAGGTACCGACGACATGAGCGAAATCCAGACTGCCCACACGCACAGCGCGCCGCTCATCGGCGTGCTGATGGGTTCGAGTTCCGACTGGGACGTGATGAAGCACGCGGTCGCCATCCTGCAGGAATTCGGCGTGCCGTACGAAGCGAAGGTCGTGTCCGCGCACCGGATGCCCGACGAGATGTTCGACTATGCGGAGAAGGCGCGCGAGCGCGGGCTGCGCGCGATCATCGCGGGCGCCGGCGGCGCCGCGCACCTGCCCGGCATGCTGGCCGCGAAGACCACGGTGCCCGTGCTCGGCGTGCCGGTCGCGAGCAAGTACCTGAAGGGAGTCGATTCGCTGCACTCGATCGTGCAGATGCCGAAGGGCGTGCCGGTCGCGACGTTCGCAATCGGCGAGGCCGGCGCCGCGAATGCCGCGTTGTTCGCGGTGTCGATCCTGTCCGGCAACTCGGTCGACTACGCGAACCGGCTCGCCGCGTTCCGCGTGCGCCAGAACGAAGCCGCGCACGCGATGGTGCTGCCGCCGCTGGAATGACGGCATGGCGCGCGGCCGCACGACGCGGCCGGCGCCGGATTTTCCCACTGCGGCGGGCCGTTCCGCGTTCCGCCGCAACCGACCACTGACATGACCGCAACTCCTGATTCCGTTTCCCCGATCCTGCCCGGCGCGTGGCTGGGCATGGTCGGCGGCGGCCAGCTCGGCCGCATGTTCTGCTTTGCCGCCCAGTCGATGGGCTATCGCGTCGCCGTGCTCGATCCCGATCCGGCGAGCCCCGCCGGCGCGGTCGCCGATCGGCACCTGCGCGCGGCGTACGACGACGAAGCCGCGCTTGCCGAACTGGCCGACCTGTGCGAGGCCGTATCGACGGAGTTCGAGAACGTGCCGGCCGCGAGCCTCGATTTCCTCGCGCGCACGACGTTCGTCGCCCCGGCTGGCCGCTGCGTCGCGGTCGCGCAGGACCGGATCGCGGAGAAGCGTTTCATCGAGGCGTCGGGCGTGCCGGTCGCGCCGCACGTCGTGATCGAATCGGCGGCGGCGCTTGCCGCGCTCGACGATGCGGCGCTTGACGCGGTGCTGCCGGGCATCCTGAAGACGGCCCGCCTCGGTTACGACGGCAAGGGCCAGGTGCGCGTCGCCACCGCGCAGGAAGCACGCGACGCGCATGCCGCGCTCGGCGGCGTGCCGTGCGTGCTGGAGAAGCGCCTGCCGCTGAAATACGAAGTGTCGGCGCTGATCGCGCGCGGCGCGGACGGCCGCTCGGCTGCGTTCCCGCTCGCGCAGAACGTGCACCACAACGGCATCCTCGCGCTGACGGTCGTACCGGCGCCGGCCGCCGATGCGGCCCGCGTCGAGGAAGCGCAGCAGGCGGCGATCCGGATCGCCGATACGCTCGGCTACGTCGGCGTGCTGTGCGTCGAGTTCTTCGTGCTGGAGGACGGCTCGTTCGTCGCGAACGAAATGGCGCCGCGCCCGCACAACTCCGGCCACTACACGGTCGATGCGTGCGCAACGAGCCAGTTCGAGCAGCAGGTGCGCGCGATGACGCGCATGCCGCTCGGCAATCCGCGCCAGCATTCGCCGGCCGCGATGCTGAACATCCTCGGCGACGTGTGGTTCCCCAACGGGGCGGCGGCTGACGCCGTCACGCCGCCGTGGGACACGGTCGCCGCGATGCCGGCTGCCCACCTGCACCTGTACGGCAAGGAAGAAGCGCGCGTCGGCCGCAAGATGGGCCACGTGAACTTCACGGCCGAGACGCGCGACGAAGCCGTCGCGGCGGCCACCGCATGCGCGCAGCTGCTGCGCGTGCCGCTCGACTGAGGCGCGGGCCGATGTCCATCGATCTCCCGACGCACGTGACGCCCGCGCAAATCGACGCGGCCGCCGCGCTGCTCGATGCGGGCCAGCTCGTCGCGTTTCCGACCGAAACCGTCTACGGGCTCGGCGGCGATGCAGCGAACCCCGAGGCCGTCGCGCGCATTTACGCGGCGAAGGGGCGGCCCGCGAATCATCCGGTGATCGTGCATCTGCCGCCCGGCGGCGATCCGGGCTACTGGGCCGACGATCTGCCGGCCGACGCGCACGCGCTGATCGAGGCATTCTGGCCGGGGCCGCTCACGCTGATCCTGAAGCGCCACGCGCGCATTCCGGATGCCGTGAGCGGCGGGCAGGATTCGGTCGGGCTGCGCTGTCCGTCGCATCCGGTCGCGCAGGCGCTGCTGGCCGCGTTCAGCGCGCGGCGCGGCGGCCATGGCGGCGTGGCCGCGCCGTCCGCGAACCGGTTCGGCCACGTGAGCCCGACGACCGCGCAACACGTGCGCGACGAATTCGGCGATACCGTGCACGTGCTCGACGGTGGCGCATCCGAAGTCGGCATCGAATCGACGATTCTCGACCTGTCGCGCGGCTTCCCGGCGCTGCTGCGCCCGGGCCACGTGACGCCGCAACAGATCGCCGATGTGCTCGGCCGCGCGCCGAAGCTGCCGGACGGCAGCGATGCGACCGCGCCGCGCGCATCGGGCACGCTGAAAGCGCATTACGCGCCGCGTACGCCGCTCGCGCTGCTGCCGTTCGACGCGCTCGAGCCGTTGCTCGCGGCCGCGCAAACCGACGGCGAACGCGTCGCGCTCGTCGCCCGCGCGTCGCGGGCCGGGCACTGGGCGCAGGCCGACGGCGTGCATTTCATCGCGGCGCCGGAAGATCCGCAGGCCTATGCACGCGACCTGTACGGGATGCTGCGGGCGCTCGACCGCGCGCAGGTCGCGCGCATCCTCATCGAGAAGCTGCCCGAGACCGTCGAATGGATCGCGGTCAACGATCGCCTCGGCCGCGCGGCGGCCGCATTCGAAGCGCGCGACTGACGCATCCGTCCGCATCCGTTCATATCCATCCGCACCAACGAAAAACGCCCGACCGGCGAACCGGTCGGGCGTTTTCGTTTGGGCGCGTGGCCGGCGGCTTACTTGCCGACGCCCGATTTCGCGATCTGCTGCTGGACGTACTGCGCGAACAGCGCATGCAGGTGCGTCGTCGGGTGGACCGTATCGGCGAACATGTAGGTCTGGTCCGCGTTCGCGACCGTGTAGGTCTGCGGCGAGCAGAACAGCGACGAGCCGAACGCGGTCGCGTTCGCGACGCCGTACTGCGTGGCGGCCTGGACCATCGCCTTCAGGTTGCACGCGGTGTCGGTATTCGACACGCTGAAGCCGTTCGCCTGGTAGTTGGCCGCGATGCCGTCCTGCCACGTGAACGCATCGACCACCACATACTTCGTCGGGTCGACCTTCAGCGCGGCGAGCGTGCCGACCAGCGTCTTGTTGAACAGCCCCGACAGTTGCGTGAACGCGGCCTGCGTGCCGCCCTGCAGCGCGAGCGGCGTGCCGCCGATGTCCGGCACGTTCGAGACGAACACGTGCGTCGCGCCTGCCGCGACGATCTGCTGGACGATCCCGCCGAGCTGCTGCGCGGCCAGGCCGATCGCCTGCGCGGCCGCGAGCTGCGCGGCCGGCGTGTTGCCTTGCGCCTGTGCGACCTGGGCCTGGTAGAAGATGTCGTTCGCGCCGCCGTTGATCAGCACGATCTGGCCGGCGTTGAAGCTGCCGTGCTGCGTCAGGTACTGCTTGACCTGGTCCGCGATCGGCGTGGTGGTCGCCTGTGCGTAGTCGGGGTTCGGCACGCTGGCGTCCGCATGGCCGATGCCCGGCTGCAGCGTCACGCGCGAGCCGCCCTGCGCGTAGCCGAGGCCGCCGGTGGCCTGCAGCGGAATGCCGAAGCCGCCCTGGTTCGCGGGCTGCAGCGTGTCGCCGTAGTACTGCGCGACGTCCTGCGTCCAGACCTGGCCCGGGTTGGTCGTGAAGCGGCCGCCGCCGAAGCCGAGCTTGATCTGCGAGTAGGTGCCGACGTCGGACAGGCTGTCGCCGAACGACACGACCTGCATCTTCACGCCCGACGGCGGCGTGTTCGACGCGCTGCTGCCGTTGTTGTCGTCACCGCCGCCGCATGCGGCGAGCAGCGCGAGCGCGGCGCCGGCGATCGCGACCTGCGCGGTGCGCAGCATGCGCAGCCGGCTGCGGGAAGGTGCGTGTTGTTGTGTCTGCATCGTTCGATCTCCTCGTAGATATGGCCTGATGTGTTTCTCATCTGCCGCGTGCCTGCTCGGTTCCGGGCTGCGCGGCGGCCGTTGGCTGAAACGGTTTATCGATCGCGCGCAGCCGCCAGCGGCTCGGTGCGCGGACCCTGGTTCGCGGCCTCGGCAATCTGCGCATGATAAGCGCTCGCCCATTCGGGCGGGCCGAAAATCGCGCGCAGCTTGTTGCGCCATCCGTCGACGCGCAACGCGTCGGACGCCATCGACACCCACTCGTGAAACGTCGCGACGAACGGGTTGTTCGAGCCGAGCCGCTCGACGATGCCGTACTGCGGCGGATCGTCGGGCGTTTCCTCGACATAGCTGCCGAACAGGCGATCCCAGATCACCAGGACGCCTGCGTAATTACGATCGATGTAGCGCGCGTTGCGCGCATGGTGCGCACGGTGGATCGACGGCGTGTTGAGCACGTATTCGAGCCAGCCGAGCTTGCCGATCGCCTGCGTGTGCACGAAGAACTGGAACGCGAGGTTGATCAGCACGATGCCGACGACCTGTTGCGGCGGAAAGCCGGCGAACGCGAGCGGCAGCCAGAACAGCCACATGCCCGCGACCGGGTACATCAGGCTCTGGCGGAAGGCGGTCGAGAAATTCATCCGCTCGGACGAGTGGTGCACGACGTGCGCGGCCCACAGCCAGCGCACGCGATGGCTCGCGCGATGGAATACGTAGTAGAGGAAGTCCTGCGCGACGAACAGCACCGCGAACGACAGCCAGCCGTCGTGCCACGTGTAGACGCGATAGTGCCGGTAGCAGTACGCATAGACGGGAATCACGAACAGCCACGCGAGCTTGTCGGCGCCCTGGTGCATCAGCGCGAGCGCCGCGTTGCACAGCGTGTCGCGCCACGCATAGATGCGGTCCTGCGCACGGGTGCGGGCGAGGTGCCAGGCCTCCCACGCGATGCAGAGCAGGAAGACGGGCGCCAGCGCGAGCAGAAGCAATTCGACGTCGAATCGCATGGGCGTGTGTCTCCTTCGTTCCCCTGCAAGCCATCAGGCCGGGCGTGTGGCCCGTTGTAGATATCGTCAGGCCAACAGCCTACGCAATCGCTACGCGCTAGGCGAGGGGGCAGCGTAGAGGGTTCCCTCTGAGGACAGGGTTTCTACGGAATCCGTACTGCACGGGGCCGGGCGGTGCGGCCCTGCTTTGTGGGAAGGGTGCGCGCGCGGCGCGGCGCGCGAAAGTGACGGGGGCGTTTCAAACCGCGCGGCGCAGGATTTCGCGGGCGGCGCGGTGCGGGAAGTCGCACGGGCCGCCCTGTCAGAGCGGCCCGATGCACGGTGCGCGCACCGTCAGTGCGCGCCCGCGTAGACCCACTCGAGCAGCGTGTCGTGCGCGGCGCGCGCGCCTTCCGCGTGATCGTTGTTGATGAAGCTGACGACGATGTAGCTCTGGCCGTCGGCGCCGGCGACGTAGCCGGCGATCGCCCGCACGTCGCGCAGCGTGCCGGTCTTGATGTGCGCGTTGCCGAGCACGCCCGCGTTGGTGAGGCGGTTCTTCATCGTGCCGTCGATGCCGGCGATCGGCAGCGAATCGACGAACGCCTGCGCGACGGGGCTCGCATTCGCGGCCTGCAGCAGCGCGGCGAGCGACAGCGCGCTCACGTGCTCTTCGCGCGACAGCCCCGAGCCGTTCTCGAGCACGAGGTCGGGCATCGCGATGCCGTTCTTCTGCAGGAACGCCTGGATCGCGCGGCTCGACTGCTCGGGTGTCGCGGGCGGCTTGCCGCTGACCGCGCCGATCGTCAGGAACAGGTTGCGCGCCATCACGTTGTTGCTGAACTTGTTGATGTCGTAGACGATGCTGCCGAGCACCGGGCTGTGATGCACGGCGAGCGGCCGCGCGGTGGTCGGCACCTTGCCTTCGCTCACCGGCCCCGCGATCGTGCCGCCGTCCTGCTGCCACAGCGCGAGGAAGCCGCGCGCGAAGAAGGTCGTGTGATCGAGGATCGCGAGGTTGGTCGTGTGCGCGCCGCAGCGCAGCGGGTAGTCGCCGGCGAACGACGCGGTCATGATCCCGCCGCCGGCCGTCAGCGTCGGGCGCGCGGCCGCCGCGGCCGCGCTGCACGAGCCCGAGCCTTCGACGAGCTGGTTGTCGATCGACAGATCCGCGAGCGGCGGCAGCACGTCGACGGCGACCTTGCCGTCCTCGCCCGGCGTGACCGTGAACGACACGGCCTTGAACGCGTACAGCAGCGGATCGGGGCCGACGTTGTACGGCGCGCTGGCATCGTCGTCGAACGACGGCAGGTCGCGCGTCGACGCCGCGAAGTAGCTCTTGTCGAGCACGAGGCCGCCGGCCACGCGCTTGACGCCGGCCTTGCGCAGCTTGTCGACGAGGTCGATCAGCTCCTCGGGCACGAGCTTCGGATCGCCGGTGCCCTTGATGTACAGGTTGCCCTGCAGCGTGCCGTCGGGGTCGATCGTGCCGTCCGTGTACGCGGTGGTGCGCCAGCGGTAGTCGGGGCCGAGGATCGACAGGCCCGAGAAGGTCGTCACGAGCTTCATCGTCGAGGCCGGCAGCATCGGCCGGCTCGCATTCCATGCGATCAGCGGTTGCGGATCGCCGACGCGCTCGACCACGACGCTCATCGCCGATGCCGGCACCTTCGCGCGCTGCAGCGCGACGAGCACGGAGGCCGGTAGCCCGGCCGCGCGCGCGGCGGGCGACACGACGGCGGTCTTGCGCGCTTCCTTGTGGGATTTCTTGCGGGCCTGCGCGGACGGCGCGAACGCGAGGGCCGTGCAGGTGGCGACGACGGCGGCCGCCCGCAGGCAGGCGCGGGCGCGAGGGACGAACCGGGCGGAAAGATCGGAAATCGGCATGGGCGAATACGGGAAAAGCAGGGGCTCGGGCAGGACGCGCGGGGGCGCCGAAGCGCACATTGTAGAGACAAGTCGGGGCAGGCCCCTTGCAATCCGCCTTACTGTTGCATTGCACGCCGCGCACGCGATTCGCGGCGCTACAATGGTCGCCGTGTTTGACTCGCCCCATGGATGCGTGGCCCGATGCGGATTCTGCTTGTCGAAGATGATCGAATGATTGCCGAGGGCGTGCGCAAGGCGCTGCGCTCGGACGGCTTTGCGGTCGACTGGGTGCAGGACGGCGACGCCGCGCTCACCGCGCTCGGCGGCGAGACGTACGATCTGCTGCTGCTCGATCTCGGCCTGCCGAAGCGCGACGGCATCGACGTGCTGCGCACGCTGCGCGGGCGCGGGCTCGCGCTGCCGGTGCTGATCGTCACCGCGCGCGATGCCGTCGCCGATCGCGTGAAGGGGCTCGACGCGGGCGCCGACGACTACCTCGTCAAGCCGTTCGATCTCGACGAGCTGGGCGCGCGGATGCGCGCGCTGATCCGCCGCCAGGCCGGGCGCAGCGAGTCGCTGATCCGCCACGGCGCGCTGACGCTCGATCCCGCGTCGCACCAGGTGACGCTCGACGGTGCGCCCGTCGCGCTGTCCGCACGCGAGTTCGCGCTGCTCGAGGCGCTGCTCGCGCGGCCGGGCGCGGTGCTGTCGAAGAGCCAGCTCGAGGAAAAGATGTACGGCTGGGGCGAGGAGATCGGCAGCAACACGGTCGAGGTCTACATCCACGCGCTGCGCAAGAAGCTCGGCTCGGACCTGATCCGCAACGTGCGCGGGCTCGGCTACATGGTCGTCAAGGAAAGCTGACGCGTGCGGTCGATTCGTCATCAATTGCTGATCTGGCTGCTCGCGATCGTCGTCGCGGGCGTGGGCATGGCGGGCTGGCTCATCTACCGGCAGGCGCTCGCGGAAGCGAACGAGCTGTTCGACTACCAGTTGCAGGAAATCGCCGCGGCGCTGCCGTCCGAACCGTTCTCGCAGGTGTTCGGCTCGCGCACCAACGGCGACGAAGGCATCGTGATCCAGATCTGGAACCGCAACGGCGTGCTGATGTACTTCTCGCATCCGCGCGCGCCGATCGCGCCGCGCGCGGAGCTCGGCTTCTCGACTGAGCGCACCGATCGCGGCGAATGGCGCGTGTACGGGGCGATCGTCGGCGACAACGTCGTGCAGCTCGCGCAGCCGCTGTCGGTGCGCAACCGGCTGGCGGCGAACGTCGCGCTGCGCACGCTGTGGCCGCTGATCGTGCTGCTGCCGTTCCTCGGCGCGGCCGTGTGGGGAATCGTCGGGCGCGGGCTCGCGCCGCTCGGCCGCGTGACGCGCGCGGTCGAGGCGCGCCGGCCGGAAGCGCTCGATTCGCTGCCCGACGCGCGCCTGCCGCTCGAGGTGCAGCCGCTCGTGCGGGCGCTGAACGGGCTGCTCGCGCGGCTGGCGGCGGCGCTCGACACGCAGAAGGCGTTCGTCGCCGATGCCGCGCACGAGTTGCGCACGCCGCTCGCGGCCGTGCAGATCCAGGCGCAGCTCGTCGCCCGCGCGAAGGACGACGCATCGCGCCGCGAGGCGATCGCGGATCTCCAGGACGGCGTGTCGCGCGCGACGCGTCTCACCGAGCAACTGCTCGCGCTCGCGCGCGCCGAACCGGACGGCGCGACGATGCGCGAACCGGTCGACCTGCAGGCGCTGCTCGCCGAATGCGTGGCCGCGCATGCGCCGCTCGCGCAGCGGCACGACATCGATCTCGGCTTCGAGGAAACCCGCGCGGCGAGCGTCGTCGCGGACGTCGGCGCGCTGCGCGTGATGTTCGGCAACCTGCTCGACAACGCGGTGAAGTACACGCCGGACGGCGGCCGCATCGACGTGTCGCTGACGCGCGACGCGGCTGGCCGCGCGTGCGTGCAGATCGCCGACAGCGGGCCGGGCATTCCGGCCGACGAGCGCGAGCGCGTGTTCGACCGCTTCTATCGCGACAGCTCGGCGCGGGCACGCACCGACGTGTCGGGCAGCGGGCTCGGGCTCGCGATCGTCAAGCGCGTGGCGGCGCAGCAGGGCGCGACGGTGTCGCTCGGCGATGCAGCCGCGGGCGGCCTGCTCGTCAGCGTCGTGTTCCGCGATGCCGAGATGCCGGCCCCGGCCCCGCAGCCTTCCGAATCTGCCTGAAGGGCGGTGTGCCGGCCGGATGCCGGCAGCCGCTTAAGCCCCGCTTAAGGCTGATTAAGCCTCCTTTAAGTCAGGGTCGTTACGCTGCGTCCTAACAACGAGGAGGTCCTACGATGAACACCCGATTCCTTGCGCGCGGCACCGTCGCGGTCGCCGTGGCGGCCGCCCTGTCGGCAGGCTATTTCGCCGGTACCCGCCGCGCCGATCCGCAGATCATCACGCCCGCGCAGGCCGCGATGATGCCGGCCGAAGCCGCGGCCAAGACCGGCATTCCCGATTTCTCCGGGCTCGTCGAGACGTACGGCCCGGCGGTCGTGAACATCAGCGCGAAGCACGTCGTGAAGCAGGTGTCGCGGCGCGCGCCGCAGCCGCAACTGCCGATCGATCCGAGCGACCCGTTCTACCAGTTCTTCAAGCACTTCTACGGCCAGGTGCCGGGCATGGGCGGCGACGCGCAGCCGGACGACCAGCCGAGCGCGAGCCTCGGGTCGGGCTTCATCGTCAGCGCCGACGGGTACATCCTCACCAACGCGCACGTGATCGACGGCGCGAACGTCGTCACGGT
The DNA here is from genome assembly GCF_016586105.1 of Burkholderia sp. E168m15. Lineage (NCBI taxonomy): Bacteria > Pseudomonadati > Pseudomonadota > Betaproteobacteria > Burkholderiales > Burkholderiaceae > Burkholderia > Burkholderia sp. E168m15. Next base: position 6,011 of record NZ_BCPO01000079.1, on the reverse strand, counting down.
CAAGCTGACCGACAAGCGCGAATACAAGGCGAAGGTCGTCGGCTCCGACAAGCAGTCCGACGTCGCCGTGCTGAAGATCGACGCGAGCGGCCTGCCGACCGTGAAGATCGGCGACCCGGCGCAGAGCAAGGTCGGCCAGTGGGTCGTCGCGATCGGCTCGCCGTACGGCTTCGACAACACGGTCACGTCGGGCATCATCAGCGCGAAGTCGCGCGCGCTGCCGGACGAGAACTACACGCCGTTCATCCAGACCGACGTGCCGGTGAACCCCGGCAACTCGGGCGGCCCGCTGTTCAACCTGCAGGGCGAGGTGATCGGTATCAACTCGATGATCTACTCGCAGACGGGCGGCTTCCAGGGCCTGTCGTTCGCGATCCCGATCAACGAGGCGATCAAGGTGAAGGACGAGCTCGTGAAGACGGGCCACGTGAGCCGCGGCCGTCTCGGCGTGGCCGTGCAGGGGCTGAACCAGACGCTCGCGAGCTCGTTCGGGCTGCAGAAGCCGGACGGCGCGCTCGTCAGCTCGGTCGACCCCAACGGCCCGGCCGCGAAGGCCGGCCTGCAGCCGGGCGACGTGATCCTGTCGGTCAACGGTTCGCCGGTCGCCGATTCGACGTCGCTGCCCGCGCAGATCGCGAACCTGAAGCCGGGTTCGAAGGCCGACCTGCAGATCTGGCGCGACAAGTCGAAGAAGTCGATCAGCGTGACGCTCGGCGCGATGGCCGATGCGAAGCTCGCGTCGAACGACGGCGGGCCGGTGGAGCAGGGGCGCCTGGGTGTCGCGGTGCGGCCGCTGTCGCCTCAGGAGCGCACCGCCGACAACCTGTCGCACGGCCTGATCGTGCAGCAGGCCGGCGGGCCGGCCGCCAACGCGGGCATCCAGCCGGGCGACGTGATTCTCGCGGTCAACGGCCGCCCGGTCACGAGCCCGGAGCAATTGCGCGACGCGGTGAAGGGCGCGGGCAACAGTCTTGCTCTGCTGATCCAGCGCGATAATGCACAGATCTTCGTGCCGGTCGACCTGAGCTGACCGGCCACGGCCGACGGCCGGCCTGGCCGGCCGCGGCGGGCGCCGCCGCCGTTCGATCGCGCGACGCCGCGCCCCGTATGTGTTCCGACCCCAAGGAGAGAGCCATGCAATATCTACGCAACGTGTCCCGATTTGCCGTTGCCGCGGCGCTGACCGCCGGCCTCGCAGCCGGTGCGACCGGCGCGTATGCGCAGTCGGACGGCTTGCCCGCCGCGCGCCAGCAGGGCGATGTCACCTTCGTGTCCGGCGGCGTCGGGCAGGACGAATCGACGGCGTTCCAGCGCAGCGAGTCGCAGTGGCCGCTGGCGCTGCGCTTCACCGGCAAGGGCGGCGAGTTCCTGGCCGACGTGCATGTCCGGATCGTCGACGGCAAGGGCGCCGAAGTGCTGAAAACCGATGCGCGCGGGCCGTACATGCTCGTGAAGGTGCCGCCGGGGCGCTATACGGTGCATGCGTCGTACCAGGGCAGCGACGAATCGCGCGCCGTCACGGTCGGCGCGAAGGGCGGCGCGAAAGCCGCGTTCCAGTGGAGTGCGCAGTAGCCCGCCGCGTGCGGCCGGGCCCCCGGTCGCGCAATCGGACGAAGTTTCGCCCATAATGAAAGCCACGGCATGCGTGCCGTGGCTTTTTCGTTTCCTGCCCCGGCCAGGCGGCCGCCCGAAGGAGAAACGATGTCCGATGCAGCCGATCCTCGACTCGAAATCGTGCCGAACCGTCATCGCGTGCGCGTGATCCATCGCGGCATCACCTATGCCGATTCGCACGGTGCGCTGACCGTGCGCGAGGCGGGGCTCCCGGACATCCATTACCTGCCGCGCGGCGACGTCAACATGCGCCGGCTCGTGAAATCGGGCGTCACGACGGCCTGCCCGTTCAGGGGGCAGGCCGTGCATTTCGACTTGCAGACGGAAGACGGCGTGATCGAGAACGCCGCATGGAGTTACGAAGAACCGAAGGAGGCGGCGGCCGTGCTTGCGCACTACGTCGCGTTCGATGTCGCGCGGGTCGACAGTCTCGTCGAGACGTCCTGATGCGACGCGCGTTCATCGGGGAGGTGTCATGGAACTGAACGACACGTTACGCGTACCGCTCGCGCCGCCTGTCGTGCGGGATGCGCTGGAGGATCTCGCGCTGCTGCGGGCGAGTTTCGATCATTGCGAATCGTTCGTGAAACTCGCGCACGGCGAGTTCGCGTTGACCATCACCGTGCCGCTCGGCCCGCTGCGCGCCCGCTACGACGTGCGCGCGCATGCGGCCGCCGAGCAGGGCGACGCCGAAGGTCAGCCGCGCCGCGTGCTCAACTTCAAGGCGCGGGCCGACGGCCTCGGCGCGCTGCGCGGCCAAGTCGAACTCGTGCTGATGCCGGATGGCGACGCGAGCGCCACGCGAATCGAGTACGTGGTCTGGGCGACGGCGAGCGGGCCGCTCGCCGAACTGCCGGGGCGGCAGATCGACAATGCGCTGCGCGAATGGACCGACACGTTCTTTCGCGAGTTCTGCGCGGTCGTGCAGGCGAAACACGGTCTCGCGCCGAATCGCGCGAGCGCCGCCGCGCCGCGCCGCCAGCATGTATTTCTGCGGCCGGCATCGCTGGTGGCCGCGACGAAGCGTTCGCTGCCGCATCATCTCGGCGGCGCGCTGAGCGGACGTGCCGCGAGCGCGCTCCCGCATCGCGATTCCGGCACGGTGCCCGTGTGGGCCTGGGCGGCGATGATCGTGTTCGTCGCGCTGCTGCTGTACGCGGCGCGCTGGATCAACGGCGGCTGATCGGCGATCGGCCGCCCGGTTCCGCTTCCCGGCCTGTTCGCGGCCCGCAGCGGGCGTCACTGCGCCGCGTCGGCACCGGCTCCGGCGCCGCGAAATTCCCTTCGATACGCAGACGGCGACGTGCCGAGCGCGCCCGCGAAATGCTGGCGCAGCGACACGCTCGAGCCGTAGCCGGCTGCCTGCGCGATCGCGTCGATCGATTGTCCGGTGGTTTCGAGCAGATGCTGCGCGCGCGCGAGCCGCTCGGCCTGCAGCCATGCGGTGACGGTCGTGCCCGTCGCCTGGCGGAAGTGGCGCGTGAACGTGCGCCGGCTCATGAGCACGCGTTCGGCGAGCGAATCGACGCTGTGCGCGGCGTCGAGATGGGCGCGCACCCAGTCGAGCAACCCCGCGAGCCGCGCGTCGCGCGGATGCGCGGCGACTGGCTGCGGCACGTACTGGGCCTGTCCGCCCTGGCGGTGCGGCGGGATCACGAGGCGGCGCGCGATCCGGTTCGCGGCGTCCGAGCCGAAGCGCCGCCGCACGACGTGCAGGCAGCAGTCGAGGCCTGCCGCCGTGCCGGCCGACGTCATCAGGTTGCCGTCGTTCACGTACAGCACGTCGGGATCGAGTTTCACGCGCGGAAAGCGCCGGGCGAAATCGTCGGCCCACGCCCAGTGCGTGGTGGCCGGGCGGCCCTCGAGCAGGCCGGCCGCGGCGAGCACGTAGGCGCCGAGGCACAGGCCGACGAGCTCCGCGCCGCGCGCGGCGACCGCGCGGACCGCATCGAGCAGCGCGTCGGGCGGCACTTCGTCCGGGTCCCGCCAGGAAGGCACGATGACGATGTCTGCATCGTCGAGCGCATCGAGCCCGTACGGTGCGGTGATCGTGAAGCCACCCGTCGTCGCGAGCGGGCCGCGCTCGGCCGAGCAGACGCGGAACTCGAATGCGGGCGACGCGGCCGCGTCGCGTTCCTTGCCGAACACGACCGACGGCACCGACAGATGGAACGGGCTGATGCCGTCGTACGCGATCACGGCGACGACGGTCGGTACGGACGGGGCGGATGGGGTGGATGGCGTGAACGGGGCGGTGGCGAGCATGACGGGCTCCGGCAAGGCGATGGCCCGATTCTATCGAAGAATGGCTATCGGGCCACTATCGGCACAAGCCGCCCGGCTCGACAATGCATCGCATCGCACTGCTGGCCGCCCCGCTCCGGGGCGGGGCAGCGCCTCCCGACCAGGAGCCCGCCATGTCGACCGCCGTTCCGCATTCCACTTCCCGTCCTGTTGCCCGCCGTGCACTGATCGTGATCGACGTGCAGAACGAATACGTGACGGGCAACCTGCCGATCGAATATCCGCCGCTCGACGTGTCGCTCGCGAACATCGGCCGCGCGATCGACGCCGCGCACGCGACCGGCGTGCCGGTGATCGTGGTTCAGCACGTCGCGCCGGCCGGCGCGCCGATCTTCGCGCCCGGTAGCGATGGCGTCGCGCTGCACGCGGTGGTGGCCAGCCGGCCGTACGCGCACCTGATCGAGAAGGCGCAGGCGAGCTCGTTCGCCGGCACCGATCTCGCCGCGTGGCTCGACGCGCACGGAATCGACACGCTCGCGGTGGCCGGCTACATGACGCACAACTGCAATGCGTCGACGGTCTATCACGCGGCGCATGCGGGGCTGAAGGTCGAATACCTGAACGACGCGACGGGCGCGCTGCCTTACGAGAACGAAGCGGGAGCGGTAAGCGCCGAAGAGATTCACCGCGCGTATGGCGTGGTGTTCCAGTCGAATTTCGCGGCGGTGATGTCGACCGACACGTGGATCGCGGGGCTGGCCGGCGCGCCGATGCCGGCGCGCGATTCGGTGGCCGCGTCGAACCGGCGGGCCCGCGCGCAGCGCGCGAAGGCGGCCTGACGCGGCACGGTGACGGCGGCGGGGCGCGCCATGCGCCGGGTGGTCAGTCGCGATCCTTCAGCATCGCCGGGCTGTAGCGCAGCATGTCGAAGCAGCCGTCGACGAGTTTTTCCGCATGCTGCTCGGCGTCGATCTCGTCGGGCAGCATCAGCATGTCGCGCACGAACCCGCTGACGAGCGTGTGCAGCATCAGCGTCGCGCGCCACGTGTCGAGCCGCTCGGGCAGCAGCTTGAGCCCCACGGCCACCGCGAGATCGGCGTCGATCATGTGCAGCGCCTCGCTCATCCCCGCGCGGTTGCGCTGCAGCAGCGGCTCCATGTCCGCGACGTATTCGCACTTCATGAACAGGATGCTGAACACGCGGCGCAGCTGCGGGTCGCGCTGCACGCCGAGCAGGCACCAGATCAGGATCTGGCGCACCTTCTCGAGCGGATTGCCGCCCGGCGCGTCGAGCGGCATCCGTTTCAGTTCGTCGATCGGCAGGAACACGCGGTCGAACATCGCATCGAACAGTTCGCTCTTGTTCGCGAAATGCCAGTAGATCGCGCCGCGCGTCACGCCGGCGTGCTGGGCGATGTCCGCGAGCGACGTGTGCGACACGCCTTTCTCGAAGAACACGTGTTCGGCGGCGTCGAGAATGCGGTTGCGCGTCTCGAGCGCCTCCTCCTTGGTACGTCTGACCATGTGCAGGCCTGATTGGATCGATCTTGAGTGAATATGGGGTCCGCAACCCCTCGTCACCGTCATGCAGACAGGCTATGCTTGCTGCGGGTAACAATCTGTAAGACTGGGCCGCGGGCGGAATACAAACGGGCTTTTTACATACATTCGTGAATGTATATACAATACCACCCTACGATCGAATGACCCAAGTGGCAATCAGTTAATATCCCACTCTGCTGATTCCCGCCCTAGTACCAGTCCGCAGTTCGCGGCATCCCCGTCGGCACGGAGGTCTCGTGCCGACGTGCTGTATCTGGCAGTCCAGTAATTCAGGTGTTCGATCAGCGCCGCGAGGCGCATCCGTGTTGCGCTCGGGTCGGGCGCGGCACTTATTCCATTGGTTATACACAGAGGTCGCTCCATGCGCGTCGAACGGGTTCCATACCGCTTAATCACTGTCGCGACGGCCGCCGTTTTCCTGGCCGCGTGCGGGAAAAAAGAATCGGCACCGCCGCCGCAAACGCCGGAAGTCGGCGTCGTCACCGTCCAGCCGCAAGCCGTACCGGTCTTCACCGACCTGCCGGGCCGCACCAGTGCATTCCTCGTCGCGCAAGTGCGTGCGCGGGTCGACGGCATCGTGCTGCGCCGTG
>NZ_BCPO01000078.1:0-7974 GCF_016586105.1 Burkholderia sp. E168m15 | reverse complement strand
GAAGGTGTCGCTGATCCTGGAAGACGGCAAGACCTACTCGGAGCCGGGCAAGCTGCAGTTCTCGGACGTGACGGTCGACCAGACCACCGGCTCGGTGACGATCCGCGCGGTGTTCCCGAACCCGGGCCGCGTGCTGCTGCCGGGGATGTTCGTGCGCGCACGGATCGAGGAAGGCGTGAACGAGAACGCCTTCCTGGTGCCGCAGATCGGCGTCACGCATGACCAGAAGGGCCAGGCGATCGCGATGGTGGTGAACGCCAGCAACAAGGTCGAGCCGCGTCCGCTGAAGACCACCGGCATGCAAGGCCAGAACTGGATCGTCGAAGGCGGTCTGCAGGCGGGCGATCACGTGATCGTGCAAGGCGTCGACAAGGTGCGCCCGGGCGCGACCGTGAAGACCGTCGCCGCGCAGCTCGCCCCGGCGGCCGATGCCGCCTCGGGTGCCGCTGCCCCCGCCGCGCCGGCCGCTGCCGGGTCCGGCGCCGCTGCCGCTTCCGGTGCCGCCGCATCGGGCGCCGCGCCGGCGAGTGCTGCCGCCGCGTCGAGCGCGCAATAACAGGGAGCCTGTTTCATGGCAAAGTTTTTTATCGATCGCCCGATCTTCGCGTGGGTGATCGCCATCATCCTGATGCTGGCCGGGGTTGCGGCGATCTTCACGCTGCCGATCTCGCAGTATCCGACGATCGCGCCGCCATCGATCCAGATCACGGCGAACTATCCGGGCGCTTCCGCGAAGACGGTGGAAGACACGGTGACGCAGGTGATCGAGCAGCAGATGAGCGGTCTCGACAACTTCCTGTACATGTCGTCGACGAGTGACGACTCGGGCAACGCAACGATCACGCTGACCTTCGCGCCGGGCACCAACGCCGACATTGCGCAGGTCCAGGTGCAGAACAAGCTGTCGCTCGCGACGCCGGTTCTGCCGCAGGTCGTGCAGCAGCTCGGTCTGTCGGTCACGAAGTCGAGCAGCAGCTTCCTGCTGGTGCTCGCCTTCAACTCCGAAGACGGCAGCATGAACAAGTACGACCTCGCGAACTTCGTGGCGTCGCACGTGAAGGACCCGATCAGCCGGCTGAACGGCGTCGGTACCGTCACGCTGTTCGGCTCGCAGTACGCGATGCGGATCTGGCTCGACCCGAACCGCCTGACCAACTACGGCCTCACGCCGGTCGACGTCAGCTCGGCGATCACCGCGCAGAACGTGCAGATCGCGGGCGGCCAGATCGGCGGCACGCCGGCCACGCCGGGCACCGTGCTGCAGGCGACGATCACCGAATCGACGCTGCTGCAGACGCCCGAGCAGTTCGGCAACATCCTGCTGAAGGTCAACCAGGACGGCTCGCAGGTTCGCCTGAAGGACGTCGCGCAGATCGGCCTCGGCGGCGAAAACTACAACTTCGACACGAAGTACAACGGTCAGCCGACCGCGGCACTCGGTATCCAGCTCGCGACCAACGCGAACGCGCTCGCGACCGCGAAGGCCGTGCGCGCGAAGATCGACGAGCTCGCACCGTTCTTCCCGCACGGCCTCGTCGTGAAGTATCCGTACGACACGACGCCGTTCGTGAAGCTGTCGATCGAGGAAGTGGTCAAGACGCTGCTCGAAGGTATCGTGCTCGTGTTCCTCGTGATGTATCTGTTCCTGCAGAACCTGCGGGCGACGATCATCCCGACGATCGCGGTGCCGGTCGTGCTGCTCGGTACGTTCGCGATCATGTCGATGGTCGGCTTCTCGATCAACACGCTGTCGATGTTCGGCCTCGTGCTCGCGATCGGCCTGCTGGTCGACGATGCGATCGTGGTGGTCGAGAACGTCGAGCGCGTGATGGCGGAAGAGGGGCTGTCGCCGAAGGAGGCGACCCGCAAGGCGATGGGCCAGATCACCGGCGCACTCGTCGGCGTGGCGCTCGTGCTGTCGGCGGTGTTCGTGCCGGTGGCGTTCTCCGGCGGCTCGGTCGGTGCGATCTATCGTCAATTCTCGCTGACGATCGTGTCGGCGATGGTGCTGTCGGTGCTGGTCGCGTTGATTCTGACGCCGGCACTGTGCGCGACGATCCTCAAGCCGATCCCGCAAGGGCATCACGAGGAGAAGAAGGGCTTCTTCGGCTGGTTCAACCGCACGTTCAACAACAGCCGCGACAAGTACCACGTCGGCGTGCACCACGTGATCAAGCGCTCGGGCCGCTGGCTCATCATCTATCTGGTCGTGATCGTCGCGGTCGGGCTGCTGTTCGTGCGCCTGCCGAAGTCGTTCCTGCCCGATGAAGACCAGGGCCTGATGTTCGTGATCGTGCAGACGCCGTCGGGCTCGACGCAGGAAACGACCGCGAAGACGCTCGCGAACATTTCCGACTACCTGCTGAAGGACGAGAAGGAAATCGTCGAATCGGCGTTCACGGTCAACGGCTTCAGCTTCGCGGGTCGCGGCCAGAACTCGGGTCTCGTGTTCGTGCGCCTGAAGGACTACTCGCAGCGTCAGCATGCGAACCAGAAGGTGCAGGCGCTGATCGGCCGGATGTTCGGGCGTTACGGGAGCTACAAGGACGCGCTCGTGATTCCGTTCAACCCGCCGTCGATTCCCGAACTCGGTACGGCCGCCGGCTTCGACTTCGAGCTGACGGACAACGCCGGTCTCGGCCACGACGCGCTGATGGCGGCACGTAACCAGCTGCTCGGGATGGCGTCGAAGGACCCGACGCTGCAGGGTGTCCGTCCGAACGGCCTGAACGATACGCCGCAGTACAAGGTCAACATCGACCGCGAGAAGGCGAATGCGCTGGGCGTGACGGCGGATGCGATCGACCAGACGTTCTCGATCGCGTGGGCGTCGAAGTACGTGAACAACTTCCTCGACACCGACGGCCGGATCAAGAAGGTGTACGTGCAGGCCGATGCGCCGTTCCGGATGACGCCGGAAGACATGAACATCTGGTACGTGCGCAACGGGTCGGGCGGGATGGTGCCGTTCAGCGCGTTCTCGACCGGTCACTGGACGTACGGTTCGCCGAAGCTCGAGCGCTACAACGGCGTGTCGGCGATGGAAATCCAGGGTCAGGCCGCACCGGGCAAGTCGACCGGTCAGGCGATGGCCGCGATGGAAACGCTCGCGAAGAAGCTGCCGGTCGGCATCGGCTATTCGTGGACGGGGCTGTCGTTCCAGGAAATCCAGTCCGGTTCGCAGGCGCCGATCCTGTACGCGATCTCGATCCTCGTCGTGTTCCTGTGTCTCGCGGCACTGTATGAAAGCTGGTCGATTCCGTTCTCGGTGATCATGGTCGTGCCGCTCGGCGTGATCGGTGCGCTGCTCGCGGCCACGATGCGCGGCCTCGAGAACGACGTGTTCTTCCAGGTCGGCCTGCTGACCACCGTGGGCTTGTCCGCGAAGAACGCGATTCTGATCGTCGAGTTCGCGCGCGAACTGCAGCAGACGGAGAAGATGGGGCCGATCGAGGCTGCGCTGGAAGCAGCGCGCCTGCGGCTGCGTCCGATCCTGATGACGTCGCTCGCGTTCATTCTCGGCGTGATGCCGCTCGCGATCAGCAACGGCGCGGGTTCGGCCAGCCAGCACGCGATCGGTACGGGCGTGATCGGCGGGATGATCACGGCGACGTTCCTCGCGATCTTCATGATCCCGATGTTCTTCGTGAAGATCCGTGCGATCTTCAGCGGCGAGAAGGAAGACGTCGACGAGGCGCTGCGCCTGGCTCAGGAGCACTCGCACCACGAAGAGAAGCCGGGCAACGGCGACGAAGGCAACAAGGGACAGTGATGATGCAAAAACACGCTTTGACTGCAATCGCAGTCGCGCTCTTTGCCACGGGCTGCACGATGGCGCCGCACTACAAGCGGCCCGACGCACCCGTCGCGCAGGCGTACCCGGCCGGCGGCGTCTACGCGACGCAGCCGGGCGCAGCCGGCGCGCGCAGCGCGAACGGCCAGGCGGCGACTGCCATCGGCTGGCGCGAGTTCTTCGTCGATCCGCGCCTGCAGCGGCTGATCGAGATCGCGCTGAAAAACAACCGCGACCTGCGCGTGTCGGTGCTCAATATCGAGGCGGCGCGTGCTCAGTACCAGATCACGCGTGCGGGGCTGTTCCCGACGCTCGACGGTACGGGCACGGGCAACATCCAGCGTCTGCCGGCCGGTGTGTCGACGACGAGGGCGCCGCTGATTTCGCGCACCTATAACGTTGGATTGTCCGCGTCGTGGGAGCTCGACCTGTTCGGCCGCGTGCAGAGCCTGAAGGATCAGGCGCTCGCGCAATACCTGTCGACCGCGTATGCGCGGCAGGCGTCGGAGATCTCGCTGGTGTCGCAGGTGGCGGATCAATACCTGACGCTGCTGTCGACCGACGACCTGCTGAAGGTCACGGAGGACACGCTGAAGACCGCGCAGGCATCGTACGACCTGACCAAGCTGCAGTTCGACAACGGTACGGGCTCGGAGCTCGAGCTGCGTCAGGCGCAGACGGTCGTCGAGACGGCGCTCGCGAACCAGCAGGCGCAGGCCCGTGCCCGCGCGCAGGCGCTGAACGCGCTGGTGCTGCTGATCGGCGAGCCGCTGCCGGACGACCTGCCGGCGGGCATGCCGCTCGATGCGCAGAACCTGCTGACGGACGTGCCCGCTGGCCTGCCGTCGGATCTGCTGACGCGTCGTCCTGACGTGATGCAGGCCGAGCAGACGCTGCTGGCCGCGAACGCGAACATCGGCGCGGCGCGCGCGGCGTTCTTCCCGAAGATTTCGCTGACGGGCGCGTTCGGCACCGCGAGCCCGACGCTGGGCGGCCTGTTCAAGGCCGGCACGGCGGCATGGTCGTTCGCGCCGAGCATCGCACTGCCGATCTTCGAGGGCGGGCAGAACATCGCGAACCTCGATCTCGCGCACGTGCAGAAGCGCATCGAGATCGCGAACTACGAGAAGGCGATCCAGTCGGCATTCCGCGAAGTGTCGGATGGCCTCGCCGCACGCGGCACGTACGACCAGCAGATCGCGGCGCTCGAGCGCAACGAGCACGCGCAGCAACGTCGTTTCGACTTGTCGGACCTGCGTTACAAGAACGGTGTCGACAGCTACCTGTCGGTGCTGACCGCGCAGACGGATCTGTACTCGGCGCAGCAGTCGCTGATCAGCGCACGCCTGGCACGCTGGACGAACCTGGTCGACCTGTACCGCGCGCTCGGCGGCGGCTGGATCCAGCATGCCGGCGAAGCGCCGCGCGCGCCGGATGCGCCGGTCGACTACGACAAGGCGGCGGCTCCTGCGCCCGCGTCGGCAACGGCGACGAACGGGTAAGCACCGAGAAGGGCGGGCGCGGGTCACCGCGCTTGCCCTTCGAACCGGCTGTATGCGGAAACGAGAACGCCACGGACGAAAGTCCGTGGCGTTTTCTTTTGCGCTGCCGGATCGTGCGGGAAATCAAGCAAAACGCCACGGCATGCCGTGGCGTTTTTCGTTACCGCTTCGCGCCATCGTCCGGCGCGGCGCGATCAGTGGTGCACGTCGGCGGGCCGCCCATCGAAATCGTGCCCCGCGCGCCGAATCTCGCAGCGCGCATCCTTTTCGCCTTTCACGCCGTTGAACACGATGTTCAGGATCACGGCCGTGGCCGATGCCAGCAGGATGCCGCTGTGCAGGATCGGTGCGAGCGCGGGCGGCAGCTTCGAGAAGAAGTGCGGCGACACGACCGGCACGAGGCCCATGCCGACGCTCACCGCGACGATGAACAGGTTGTGCGAGTTCTGCACGAAGTCGACCTTCGACAGCACCTTGATGCCGTTCGCGGCGACCATCCCGAACATCACGATGCCTGCGCCGCCGAGCACGAACGGCGGCACCGACGCGACGACCTGCGCCATCTTCGGGAACAGGCCGAGCAGCACGAGGATCACGCCGCCCGTCGCGCACACGAAGCGGCTCTTCACGCCCGTCACGCCGATCAGGCCGACGTTCTGCGAGAACGACGTATGCGGGAACGAGTTGAAGATGCCGCCGATCAGCGTGCCGAGGCCGTCGACGCGCAGGCCGCGCACGAGGCGCTCCTGGTTGACCGGGCGATCGACCATGTCGCCCACCGCGAGGAACATGCCGGTGGATTCGATGAACGTGACGAACATCACCGTGACCATCGTCACGATCGACAGCGGATCGAAGTGCGGCAGACCGAAGTGGAACGGCATCACGAAACCGACCCACGGCGCATGCGCGACGCCGTCGGTGTTCACGCGGCCGAGCGCGAAGGCGATCACGAAGCCGGCGACGATGCCGAGCAGCACCGAGATGTTCGCGACGAAACCGCGGCCGAACTTGTTGATCAGCAGGATCAGCGTGAGCACGAGCAGCGACAGGCCGAGATAGACGGGGCTGCCGTATTCGGGGTTGCCGACGCCGCCGGCCGCCCAGTTGATGCCCACTTCCATCAGCGACAGCCCGATCACGGCGATCACCGTGCCGACGACCACGGGCGGGAAGAACCGCAACAGCTTGCCGATCATCGGCGCGAGCACGATGCCGATGATGCCGGCGGCGATGGTCGAACCGAAGATGTCGAGAATGCCGAGGCCGGGGTTCGTGCCGATCGCGATCATCGGGCCGACGGCCGCGAACGTGCAGCCCATGATGACGGGCAGGCGGATGCCGAAGATCCACAGGCCGAGTGTCTGGATCAGCGTGGCGATGCCGCACGAAAACAGATCGGCGCTGATCAGGAACGCGATCTGGTCTTTCGGCAGCTTGAGCGCCGCGCCGACGATAAGCGGCACGGCGACGGCGCCGGCGTACATGACGAGGACGTGTTGCAGGCCAAGCGTTACCAGCTTGCCGGTCGGCAGCACCTCATCGCACGGATGGACCGTGTTCGATTGCATCTGTCTCACTCCATGATCTTGTTTTCGGGGTGATACGAAGTTATTCGGAATGAATCCATGCAACAAGAGCACTGGGTTCTATTCCGTTCTTTGCTGGTTCGATATGCCATTTCGGTATGGAACAGGGGGGCGATCATCGGGAAACTGCCGCGGGAGTGAGGTTCACCGGTTTTATAGCGCTTCAAAATAGCGCCGGCCCCCATGTCAAATATGGCGCGCTTTATGGTGTGTATCGGGTGAGTCGCATAGTGGCAAAAAGCGGTGTGTGGAAATCGCGCCGGGTTAACCCGCGAACGGCCGCTTTTGCGTGCAAGGTGCAGCCCGGTGGAGGGCGCCGATCCGACCGCACTTTGTATGCGTCGAGGCGGCGGCAAAAAGCGGGGCGCCCATCGCGATCCCGTTATCATCGACATCCGTTCACACGAATCTCCTTCACGTCATGCGCCTGCTCGGAATCGACCTCGGCACCGGCTCCGTCAAACTCGTCACGCTCGATGCCGACGGCGTCGAGCGCGCGGTCGCGAGCGAACCTTATGCGTTGTCGTCGCCGCGGCCGGGCTGGGCGGAAATCGCCCCCGACGCGTGGTGGCAGGCGCTGGTGCGCGCAGCCGCGCGACTGCCGGCCGACGAGCGCGCGCAGGTCGCGGCGATCGGTTTTTCGGGCCAGATGCATGGCGTCGTGCTGATCGACGCGGCGGGCCAGCCGGTGCGGCCCGCGCTGCTGTGGCCGGACACGCGCGCGGTGCGCGAGGCGGACGCGGCTGACTGGGCCGCCGCCGGATCGCCCGTCCCACCGAATCCCGTCGCGCCCGGCATGGCGGGCCCGCTGTTGCGCTGGCTGGCCACGCACGAACCCGACGCGCTGCGCGTCGCGCGCTGGGCCGTGCAGCCGAAGGACTGGCTGCGCATCGCACTGGGCGGCGACGTCGCGGCCGACCCGAGCGACGCGTGCGCAACCGCGCTCGCGACGCCCGACGGCGCGTGGGACAACGCATTGATCGACACGCTCGGCCTGCCTGCCGACCGCTTCGCGCCGGTGCGTGCGTCCACCGCGCGCTGCGGCGTGCTCGGCGCGCAGGCCGCGGCCGCGCTCGGCCTGCCGGCCGGC
>NZ_BCPO01000077.1:0-18020 GCF_016586105.1 Burkholderia sp. E168m15 | reverse complement strand
CGCGGCGCGGCTTGCATCGCTATCGTGCGGCAGCCGGCGGCGGCTATTACACGATGGCGGCGATGCAGAACGTCGGGCTCGCGCTCGAAGCCGTGCGCGGCTGGCTCGGCTACGCGCGATGGGCCGATGCGTATGACGAAGCGTTCGCCCAGCCGGCGTCCGAACGGCTGTGCTTCCTGCCGTACCTGACCGGCGAGCGTTCGCCGTGGATGAACCCCGATGCGCGCGGCGGCTGGCTCGGCCTCGGGCTCGCCGACACGCGCGGCGCGATGATGCGCGCCGCATTCGAAGGCGTCGCGTTCGCGTTGCGCGCGGGGCTCGATGCGATCCGCGACGCCGATCGCGGCGACGCGGTGACAACGCTGCGTCTCGCGGGCGGCGGCTCGGTCGATCCGCGCTGGCGCCAGTTGCTCGCCGACGCGCTCGGCGCGTCGCTGCACGCGATCGATTGCCCGAACGCCGCGACGCGCGGCGCCGCGCTGCTCGCGGGCGTCGCGATCGGGCATTGGCGTGAAGATGCGTTGCGCGCGCTGGCGCCGGGCGCGTCGCCGATCGCCGCCCCGCACGACGACCGCCTGCTGGCCGCCCGCCACGCGCGCTTCATCGATCTGTACGCCCGCACGGATGCATGGTTCACGACGGGCGTTTAAACTCGAACACTTGTTCTTTTGCGCCAGCGATGACGCATCCTGGCAAGCCGGCGACCGTTTCCCGCACGCGATGCGCGGCGGGAGCGGCCATCATGGCGAGCACGAGATTCTTGCGCCGTGCCACGCGGCACGGCTTCGACCGCTTTGCACGAAACCCGGGCCGGCGCCGCACGCCGGCCCGGGCCGATCTCACCGACACACAGGAGTGACACGATGAAAACGAAAGCCGCGATTGCATGGAAGGCGGGTGCGCCGCTGACGATCGAGGAAGTCGATCTCGAAGGGCCGCGCGCCGGCGAAGTGCTGATCGAAGTGAAGGCGACGGGCATCTGCCACACCGACTACTACACGCTGTCGGGCGCCGATCCGGAAGGGATCTTCCCGGCGATCCTCGGCCATGAAGGCGCGGGCGTGGTGGTCGACGTCGGCCCCGGCGTCGGCACGGTGCGCAAGGGCGACCACGTGATTCCGCTCTACACGCCCGAATGCCGCGAGTGCAAGTTCTGCCTGTCGCGCAAGACCAACCTGTGCCAGAAGATCCGCGCGACGCAGGGCAAGGGCCTGATGCCGGACGCGACGTCGCGCTTCTCGCTCGACGGCAAGCCGCTGTTCCACTACATGGGCACGTCGACGTTCTCGAACTACATCGTCGTGCCGGAGATCGCCGTCGCGAAGGTGCGCGAGGACGCGCCGTTCGACAAGATCTGCTACATCGGCTGCGGCGTGACGACGGGCGTCGGCGCGGTCGTGTACTCGGCGAAGGTCGAGGCCGGTGCGAACGTGGTCGTGTTCGGCCTCGGCGGGATCGGCCTGAACGTGATCCAGGGCGCGAAGATGGTCGGCGCGGACAAGATCATCGGCGTCGACATCAACCCGAAGCGCGTCGAGCTCGCGAAAAAGTTCGGGATGACGCACTTCATCAACCCGAACGAAGTCGAGAACGTCGTCGACCACATCGTGCAGTTGACCGACGGCGGCGCCGACTATTCGTTCGAATGCGTCGGCAACGTGAAGCTGATGCGCCAGGCGCTCGAATGCACGCACAAGGGCTGGGGCCAGTCGTTCATCATCGGCGTGGCGGCGGCGGGCGAGGAGATCAGCACGCGTCCGTTCCAGCTGGTGACGGGCCGGGAGTGGAAGGGCTCGGCGTTCGGCGGCGCGCGCGGGCGCACCGACGTGCCGAAGATCGTCGACTGGTACATGGAAGGCAAGATCAACATCGACGACCTGATCACGCACACGCTGCCGCTCGAGCGGATCAACGAAGGCTTCGACCTGATGAAGGCCGGCGAGTCGATCCGCTCGGTCGTGCTGTACTGACCGGAGCGCACCGCCATGCTCGAACTCGTTTCCTCGCATGCGTGCCACGGCGGCGAGCAGCGTTTCTACCGTCACGATTCGGCGGCCATCGGCCTGCCGATGAAGTTCTCGGTGTATCTGCCGCCGCAGGCCGCGCACGGGCGCGTGCCGGCGCTGTTCTATCTCGCGGGGCTCACGTGCACCGACGAGACGTTCGCGATCAAGGCCGGCGCGCAGCAATACGCGGCGCGGCACGGCATCGCGCTCGTGATGCCCGACACGAGCCCGCGCGGCGCGGGCGTGCCGGGCGAGACCGATGCGTGGGACTTCGGCGTCGGCGCGGGTTTCTACGTCGATGCGACCGAAGCGCCGTGGTCGACGCATTACCGGATGGAGTCGTACGTGACGGGCGAGCTGCGCGAGCTCGTCACGGCCGAGCTGCCGATCGACGGCGCGCGGCTCGGCATCTTCGGTCACTCGATGGGCGGGCACGGGGCGCTGACGCTCGCGTTGCGTCATCCGGGCCTGTACCGGTCGGTGTCGGCGTTCGCGCCGATCGCCGCGCCGACGCGCTGCCCGTGGGGCGAGAAGGCGTTCTCCGGTTATCTCGGCGCCGATCGCGAGACGTGGAAGGCGCACGACGCGAGCGAGCTCGTCGCGCGCGCCGATGCGCCGAAGTTCGCGGACGGCATCCTCGTCGATCAGGGGCTGGCCGACCAGTTCCTCGCGAACCAGCTGAACCCGGACGTATTCGAAGCCGCGTGCGCGAAGGCCGGCCAGCCGCTGACGCTGCGCCGCCATCCGGGCTACGACCACGGCTACTACTTCATCTCGACGTTCATCGCCGACCACCTCGCACATCATGCGCGTGTGCTGGCGCGGTGAGCCGGAACCGACACACGTCGCGCATATGGCGCGCCGCGACGTAATCGCGGGCGCATGAAAAAACGCCGGCGCTGCCCTCGGGCACGCCGGCGTTTTCATTGGCATCGGGCGGCGATGCGCCGGGCCGCGATCAGTTGCGTCGCAACAGGCTCGCGCCGTACACGAGCGCCGACAGCGCGGTGATCCAGAAGCTCGTCGGCCAGTCGGTGTGATACGCGAGCACGATGCCGGCCCACGCTTCGAACAGCGCGAACAGGGCGGCGAGCAGCACGCCCGTCGACAGTCGCGTCGACACGTTCTGCGCGGCCGCGGCCGGCCCGACCAGCAGTGTGAACACGAGCAGCACGCCGACGATCTGCGTGGCCGCGGCCACCGCGAGCGCGCACACCGCGAGGAACAGCATCGACACCGTGCGCAGCGACACGCCCTTGGCTTCGGCCAGTTCGGGCTGCAGCGACGCGAACAGCAACGGCCGCGCGATCAGCGCGAGCGCGGCGAGGCTCACCGCGCCGATGCCAGCGAGCACCGCGAGCGTGTCATGGCTGACCGCGAGCACGTTGCCGAACAGCAAGGCGGTGACCTGCGTCGCGAACGACGTGTAGAAGTGCAGGAACAACAGGCCGAAGCCGAGCGCGCCCGACAGGATCACGCCGATCGCGACGTCGCGGCCCGCGAGCTTTTCGCCGAGCGCGCCCATCCCGATTCCTGCCACGAGCGTGAAGCCGACCATCCCCCAGATCGGCGAGATGCCGAGCAGCACCGCGCCCGTCGCGCCGGTGAAGCCGACGTGCGACAGCGCGTGACCGGCGAAGGTCTGCCCGCGCAGCACCAGGAAATAGCCGACGATGCCCGCGAGCACCGCGACGATCCCCGACGCCGCGAAGGCGTTGATCATGAAGTCGTATTCAAACATCGTGCGAATGCCCGGGATGAGCGTGTCCGTGGTGGTGATGGCCGTGGCCGCCGCCACCGCCGTGCGAATGGCCGTCGTCGTCCTCGTGTTCGTGATCGTGCTTCTCGACTTCGACGTCGCCCGACATCACGAAGATCTTGCCGTTCACGCGCATCACGTCGATCGGCGAGCCGTAGAGGCGCGATAGCACGGGCTTCGTGATCACCTCGTCGACGGTGCCGAGCGCCGCGACGCCGTTGCCGAGATACAGCACGCGGTCGAGCGCGTTCAGCAGCGGGTTCAGTTCGTGAGCGGAGAACAGCACGGTGATGCCGAGCTCGCGCTGCACGTTGCGCACGAGTTCGACGACGCCGCGCTGGTGGTGCGGGTCGAGGCTGATCAGCGGCTCGTCGAGCAGCAGCAACTTCGGATTGCCGAGCAGGCATTGCGCGAGCAGCAGGCGCTGCCGTTCGCCGCCCGACAGTTCGGACAGCGGCCGGCGCGCGAGCGACGGGCCGCCGACGAGGTCGAGCACGCGATCGACGTCGCGGCGCGTGGCCGCGTTCGTGTGCGGCAGGCCCCAGCGGTGGCCGTCGGCGGCCATCGCGACGAAGTCGTAACCGCGCATCCGGCGGTTCGCGAGGCCGCTCCTGATCTGCGGCATGTAGCCGATCGATGCGTTGCCGCGCGCGACCGGCACGCCGCCGACCGACAGCGTGCCGGCCGACACGGGGACGAGGCCGAGCACCGCGCGCATCAGCGTCGTCTTGCCCGCGCCGTTCGGCCCGAGCACGCCGACGAATTCGCCGGGCTCGATCGAGAAGCTGACGTCGCGCAGGATCGTGCGGCCGCCCAGTTCGAGCGTGACGCGATCGAGTGCGAGTGCGTGGGGAGTGGCGGTCATGGGGTTACGGTGGTCTGTTACTTGCCGGCGGAAAGCGCGTTGCCGAGCGCGTCGAGCTGGCCGCCCATCCATTGCTGGAAGGTCTTGCCGGCCGGCTGCGTCTCGGTGACGCTGACGGTCGGCACGCCGCCGTCGCGCGCGATCTTCAGCATGCGCTTGGTCATCGGCTCCTCGGCCTGGCTGTTGTAGATCAGCACGCGCACCTGCTTCTTGCGCAGGTCGCCCTCGAACGCGGCGACGTCCTGCGCGCTGGCTTCGGTGTCGTTCATCGTCGCGAGCTGGAAGCGCTGGTTGCGCATGTCGAGGCCGATCGCGTCCGACATATAGCCGAACACGGGCTCGGTGGCCGTCACGGGCACGCCCTTGTATTTCGCGCGCAGCGCGGCGATCTTGTCGTCGACGGGCTTCAGCGACGCGACGAACTTCTGCAGGTTCGCCTCGTATTCGGCCTTGTTCGCCGGGTCGGCGCGGCCCAGCTCGGCCGCGATCGCGCGTGCGGCCGCCGGCATCGTCGCCGGGTCGTACCACAGGTGCGGGTTGTCGCCGGCCTTCTTGCCGACGAGATCGGCGACGACGATCGTCGCGCGCTTCGCCTGTTTCGACGCGCCGAGCAACTTGCCCATCCACGGATCGTAGTCGGCGCCGTTGTAGATCACGACCTGCGCGTGCTGGAGCGCGCGGGCCGTCTTCGGGCTCGCTTCGAACAGGTGCGGGTCCTGATCCGGATTGCTGAGGATGCTGGTGACCGCGACGTGGCGGCCGCCTATCTGCGACGCGACGTCGCCGTAGAAATTCTCCGCGGCGACGACGTTGACGGTCGCGGCCTGCGCGACCACGGGCGCGGCGAACGACAGCGCGGCGACGGCGGCGGCCAGCCAGCGGACAGGCGACAGGGCGCGCCGCGGCGCGCGCTTCAGGGCAATGGACATGGAACTCCTCGTTGGAAGGGCGACGCGTACGCCGCGCGATTCGGCGTCAGCGCTGCGCGGGCTTGCGCTTGCAGTGCCCGCACAGGCCGCTCAGCTCGACGACCTGGTGGTGGACTTCGAAACCGTGCGCGGGCTCGCTCGCGGACAACTGCTTCGCGAGGTCGCCGCCGGGAATCTCGACGGTGTCGCCGCACGAATCGCAGATCAGGAACTGGCCTTCGTGCGGCACGCCGATCTCGCAGCAGGCGAAGAACGCGTTCTTCGATTCGATCCGGTGGATGAAGCCGTGCTCGACGAGGAAATCCAGCGCGCGATAGACGGTCGTCGGCGGCACGCGGCCGCGCTGCGGTTCGAGTTCGGCAAGCAGGTCGTACGCGCCGATCGGGCGCTGTGCGGCCAGCACGCGTTCGTAGACCTGGCGGCGTAGCGGCGTCCACGCGAGCCCGTGCTCGGCGGCGAATGCGTCGGCCCGGGACAGCCGGGCGTCAATGGACGATGAGGTAGCCATGGCGTGAAGCAGGGCGATGAAACAAAGTACGGCGATGATATAACGTATCGTCGCGTCGTGCAGCGCGAATTCCGTTTTCCGCCTCGTTCCGCCCACGCTCCGTCCCCTTCATCGTCGATACCACCGCGCCGCACCGTGCGTCCCGCGCCTTGCCGCGCGGGCACGGCGGGGCGTCGTCGTGCGCCGCCGTGCCGCAGCGCGTCATAGAAAGCCGTCACGTCGCCTTGACAGCGCGCATCGCGTATCCGATCATTCGATCACTAACAGAGCAATTGATCGGTAGATGAGCGTTCGCTCACCTCGACCGTCGTGCAACAGAACGAACCGGAGACAGCCAGTGAGACTGGAAGACAAGGTCGCGATCCTGACGGGCGCCGCAAGCGGCATCGGCGAGGCGGTCGCGCAACGCTATCTGGACGAGGGCGCGCGCTGCGTGCTCGTCGACGTGAAGCCGGCAGGCGGCTCGCTCGCGCGGCTGATCGAGGCCAATCCGGGCCGCGCGGTGGCCGTCACGGCCGACGTCACGCGCCGCGACGACATCACGCGGATCGTCGCCACGGCGGTCGAGCGCTTCGGCGGCGTCGACATCCTGTTCAACAACGCGGCGCTGTTCGACATGCGCCCGCTCCTCGATGAATCCTGGGACGTGTTCGACCGGCTGTTCTCGGTCAACGTGAAAGGGCTGTTCTTCCTGATGCAGGCGGTTGCGCAACGGATGGTCGAGCAGGGGCGCGGCGGCAAGATCGTCAACATGTCGTCGCAGGCCGGCCGCCGCGGCGAGGCGCTCGTTTCGCACTACTGCGCGACCAAGGCCGCGGTGATCAGCTATACGCAGTCGGCCGCGCTCGCGCTCGCGCCGCACCGGATCAACGTGAACGGCATCGCGCCGGGCGTGGTCGACACGCCGATGTGGGAGCAGGTCGATGCGCTGTTCGCGCGCTACGAGAACCGGCCGCTCGGCGAGAAGAAGCGGCTCGTCGGTGAAGCCGTGCCGCTCGGCCGCATGGGCGTGCCGGGCGACCTGACGGGCGCCGCGCTGTTCCTCGCGTCGGCCGATGCCGACTACATCACCGCCCAGACGTTGAACGTCGATGGCGGCAACTGGATGAGCTGACGTGGCGCCGCTCGCACGCGCCATCCGCCGGCCGGCCCGCGACGCAGCGGCCGCCGTCGCACGAGGAGGGCTCGCCTGATGGCCGAGATCGTCGTCGCCGGCGAACTGCTGGCCGAATTCGTCGCCGCCGAGCGCGGCCAGGGTTTCGATACGCCAGGCCTGTTCGAAGGACCGTTCCCGAGCGGCGCGCCGGCGATCTTCGCCGATCAGGCCGCGCGGCTCGGTGCGCGCGTCGCGTATGCGGGCTGCGTCGGCCGCGATGCGTTCGGCGATGCGATCGTCGCGCGGCTCGCCCGGGACGGCGTCGACGTCGCGCGCATTCGTCGCGTCGCCCGCCCGACCGGCACCGCGTTCGTCGCGTATCGCGACGACGGCTCGCGCAGTTTTGTGTTCACGTTGTCGACCAGTGCCGCGGCGTGCGTCGATGCGTCCGACGTCGACACCGCGATGTTCGACGGCTGCCGCTACTTCCACGTGATGGGCTCGTCGCTGACGAGCGAATCGGCGATCGCGGCCGTGCAGCGCGGCGTGATCGAGGCTGCGCGCGCCGGCGCCAAGGTGTCGTTCGATCCGAACGTGCGGCCTGAAATGCTGAGTTTCCGCCCGATGCGCGCGGCGCTCGACGAGATGCTCGCCGCGTGCCACCTGTTCCTGCCGAGCGAAGCCGACCTGCCGTTCTTCTGCGGCCCGCAGCCGGCCGAGCGCGCGATCGCGGGCCTGCTCGCGACGCATCCGCTGCTCGAGCGCGTCGTGCTCAAACGCGGCGCGCAAGGCAGCGTCGCGTTCGATCGCGCGCACCGTGCCGAAGCGCCGGCGTTCCCGGTCGACGAAGTCGATCCGACCGGCGCCGGCGACTGCTTCGGCGGCACGCTGGTCGCGAGCCTCGTCGCGGGCGTGGCCGTCGACGTCGCGCTGCGCCGTGCGAACGCGGCCGGCGCGATCGCGGTCACGCGGCGCGGCCCGATGGAAGGCAACAGCAGCGCGGCCGAGATCGACCGCTTCCTGACCGAACGGGGGATCGCATGTCCGGCCTGACGACCGTTGCCGAACGCCCGCGCACCGCGCACGCGGACACCGTGCTGCGGATGATCTTCGACGCGAACCGCGCGGACGCGCAGCGCGGCATCTATTCGGTCTGCAGCGCGCACCGGCTGGTGCTGGAGGCCGCGTGCGAAGCCGCGCGCGCGGACGGCTCGCCGCTCTTGATCGAGGCGACCTGCAATCAGGTCAACCATCTCGGCGGCTATACGGGCATGACGCCGGCCGATTTTCGTCGCGACGTCGATGCGATTGCCGCGCGCTGCGGGCTCGCGTCGTCGGCGCTCGTGCTCGGCGGCGACCATCTCGGCCCGAACCCGTGGCGGCACCGTCGCGCGGCCGACGCGATGCGGGAAGCCGCTGCGATGGTCGCCGCGTATGTCGAAGCCGGTTTCGAAAAGATCCACCTCGATGCGAGCATGGCGTGCGCGGACGATCCGGCACGGCTCGACGATCGCACGATCGCCGCGCGCGCGGCGGAGCTGTGCCGTGTCGCGGAAGACGCGGCGGCGCGCGTCGGGATCGCGCCCGTCTACGTGATCGGCACCGAGGTGCCGACGCCGGGCGGCGAGGTGAGCGGCGACGCAAGTAACGATGCGATCGCGCAGATCGCGGTCACGCGCAGCGACAGCATCGCGGCGACGCTCGACGCGCACCGCCGCGCGTTCTCGGCGGCCGGGCTCGACGACGCGTGGACGCGCGTCGTCGCGATCGTCGCGCAGCCGGGCGTCGACTTCGACGATCGCCACGTGCTCGATTACGACAGTGCCAAGGCCGCGTCACTGGGCGCGAGTATCCTGCAGACACCGCGCCTCGTGTTCGAAGCGCATTCGACCGATTACCAGACGGAAGCCGCGCTCGCCGCGCTGGTGCGCGACCACTTCGCGGTGCTGAAGGTCGGCCCCGCGCTGACGTTCGCGCTGCGCGAGGCGCTGTTCGCGCTGACGTTCATCGAGGACGCGCTGATCGACGACGTCGCGCAGCGCTCGCGGTTGCGCGACGTCGTCGATGCGGCGATGCGCGCGCAGCCCGAACACTGGGCGCCGTACTACCGCGGCGACGAGACCGCGCAGCGGCTCGCGCGCCAGTTCAGCTACAGCGACCGCATCCGCTATTACTGGCTGCAGCCGGCCGTCGCGGCCGCGGTCGAGCAGCTGTTCGGCAACCTCGCGCGGCAGCCGGTGCCGGAGACGCTCGTCGCGCAGTGGCTGCCGGATGTCTACGCGGCGTGCCGCGCGGGCGGCCTCGCGAAAGAGCCGCGCGCATGGGTGCGCCACCGGATACGCGACGTGATCGCGCACTATGCGCGCGCGTGCGGGATGCAGCGGCCGGCATGACGGGCCGCGAAGGAAACGACGCAACACCGACACAAGACCGACGACATTTCGAACAATCACAGGAGACATGCCATGCAACGAAAGATGCTCGACGCCGCCGCACGCTGTTTCGCCGGAGCCGCGCTCGCGACGGCGGCCTGCGCGGCGTCCGCCGGCACGCTGACGATCGCGACGCTGAACAACCCCGACATGATCGAGCTGAAGAAGCTGTCGCCGGCGTTCGAGAAGGCGAACCCCGACATCAAGCTGAACTGGGTGATCCTCGAGGAGAACGTGCTGCGCCAGCGCGCGACGACCGACATCACGACCGGCAGCGGCCAGTTCGACGTGATGGCGATCGGCACCTATGAAACGCCGCAGTGGGGCAAGCGTGGCTGGCTCGCGCCGATCACGGGGCTGCCGGCCGACTACGACCTGAACGACATCGTGAAGACCGCGCGCGACAGCCTGTCGTACAACGGTCAGCTCTACGCGCTGCCGTTCTACGTCGAAAGCTCGATGACGTTCTACCGCAAGGACCTGTTCGCGGCGAAGGGGCTGAAGATGCCCGACCAGCCGACCTACGACCAGATCGCCGAATTCGCGGACAAGCTGACCGACAAGTCGAAGGGCACCTACGGGATCTGCCTGCGCGGCAAGGCCGGCTGGGGCGAGAACATGGCGTACGTGTCGACGGTCGTGAACACGTTCGGCGGACGCTGGTTCGACGAGAACTGGAACGCGCAGCTCACGTCGCCCGAATGGAAGAAGGCGATCAATTTCTACGTGAACCTGCTGAAGAAGAACGGCCCGCCGGGAGCGAGCTCGAACGGCTTCAACGAGAACCTGACGCTGACCGCGTCCGGCAAGTGCGCGATGTGGATCGACGCGACGGTCGCGGCCGGGATGCTCTACAACAAGCAGCAGTCGCAGGTGGCCGACAAGATCGGCTTCGCGGCCGCGCCGGTCGCCGCGACGCCGAAGGGCTCGCACTGGCTGTGGGCGTGGGCGCTGGCCGTGCCGAAGACGTCGAAGCAGCAGGACGCCGCGCGCAAGTTCATCGCGTGGGCGACGTCGAAACAGTACATCGAGATGGTCGGCAAGGACGAAGGCTGGGCGTCGGTGCCGCCGGGCACGCGTACGTCGACGTATCAGCGCGCCGAGTACAAGGCCGCCGCGCCGTTCTCGGACTTCGTGCTGAAGGCGATCGAGACGGCCGACCCGAACGATCCGTCGCTGAAGAAGGTGCCGTACACGGGCGTGCAGTACGTCGGGATTCCTGAATTCCAGTCGTTCGGCACGGTGGTCGGCCAGTCGATCGCGGGCGCGGTCGCGGGCCAGATGTCGGTCGACCAGGCGCTCGCCGCCGGACAGGCCGCGGCCGACCGCGCAGTGCGGCAGGCCGGCTACAAGAAGTAACGCGCAAGCCGTCGCGCGGCCCGCATCGTGCGCCTTGGTGCACGGCGCGGGCCGGCTAGGCCGACAGGCGGGCAGGCCGTTCGCGCCCGCGCATCAACCGGAGGGACTCCGATCATGCGTCACCTGCGTCTTCCCCTGAGTCACGCTCACGCGCCGTCGGTCGGCGACGCGTCGTCGCCGCCCGGCGCCCCGCGCCGCGCGCGCGGCGGCGCGAGCTGGCTCGTGTCGCCGTCCGTCGCGGTGCTGCTGCTGTGGATGTCGATTCCGCTCGCGATGACGATCTGGTATTCGTTCTCGCGCTACAACCTGCTGAACCCGGACGTGAAGGGCTTCGCCGGGTTCGACAACTACCGCTTCCTCGCGACCGATCCGTCGTTCCTGCCGGCGATCTGGCACACGCTGGTGCTGATCGGCGCGGTGCTCGCGATCACCGTGATCGGCGGCGTGCTGATGGCCGTGCTGTTCGACCGCAAGTTCTACGGGCAGGGCGTCGCGCGGCTGCTCGCGATCGCGCCGTTCTTCGTGATGCCGACCGTCTCCGCGCTGATCTGGAAGAACATGATCCTGCATCCGGTGTACGGGCTCGTCGCGAACGCGATGCGCGCGCTCGGGATGACGCCGATCGACTGGTTCGCCGATTACCCGTTGACCGCCGTGATCATCATCGTCGCGTGGCAGTGGCTGCCGTTCGCGTTCCTGATCCTGTTCACCGCGATCCAGTCGCTCGACCAGGAGCAGAAGGAGGCCGCGCGCATCGACGGCGCCGGCCCGATCGCGATGTTCTTCTACATCACGCTGCCGCACCTGAAGCGCGCGATCGCCGTGGTCGTGATGATGGAGACGATCTTCCTGCTGTCGATCTTCGCGGAAATCTATACGACGACCGGCGGCGGCCCGGGCGACGCGACGACCAACCTGTCGTACCTGATCTATGCGCTCGGCCTGCAGCAGTTCGACGTCGGCCTCGCATCCGCGGGCGGCATCATCGCCGTCGTGGTCGCGAACGTCGTGTCGTTCTTCCTCGTGCGGATGCTCGCGCGCAACCTGAAGGGAGAGTACGAAAAATGAGCGACCTGACCTTGGCAGGCCGGCGCACGCCGGCCGTGTTCGATCTCGTGCGGCGCGCGCTGCCCGGTACGCTCGCGTGGCTGATCGCGCTCCTGCTGTTCTTCCCGATCTTCTGGATGGCGATCACCGCGTTCAAGACCGAACAGCAGGCGTACGCGTCGACGCTGTTCTTCATGCCGACGCTGGACAGCTTCCGCGAGGTGTTCGCGCGCAGCAACTACTTCGGGTTCGCGTGGAATTCGATCCTGATCTCGGCCGGCGTCACGGTGATCTCGCTGCTGTTCGCGGTGCCGGCCGCGTACGCGATGGCGTTCTTCCCGAACCACCGCACGCAGAAGGTGCTGCTGTGGATGCTGTCGACCAAGATGATGCCGTCAGTCGGCGTGCTGGTGCCGATCTACCTGCTGTGGAAGAACGCGGGGCTGCTCGATACCGTGTCGGGGCTCGTGATCGTCTATACGCTGATCAACCTGCCGATCGCGGTGTGGATGACCTTCACGTACTTCAACGAGATCCCGAAGGACATCCTGGAAGCCGGGCGCATCGACGGCGCGTCGACGTGGCAGGAGATCGTCTACCTGCTGATGCCGATGGCGCTACCGGGGCTCGCGTCCACCGCGCTGCTGCTCGTGATCCTGTCGTGGAACGAGGCGTTCTGGAGCATCAACCTGTCGAGCTCGAACGCGGCGCCGTTGACGGTGTTCATCGCGTCGTACTCGAGCCCCGAAGGGCTGTTCTGGGCGAAGCTGTCCGCGGCTTCGCTGCTCGCGGTCGCGCCGATCCTGATCGTCGGCTGGCTGTCGCAGAAGCAGCTCGTGCGCGGGCTCACGTTCGGGGCGGTTAAATGAGCGGCGCAAGCAAAGGCGCGGCCGGTCACGGCGTGAACGTGCTGATCTGCGATTGCGACGGCGTGCTGATCGACAGCGAGGCCGTGGCCGCCGACGTGATCGTGCGCGAACTCGATGCGCGCTGGCCGGGCGTCGATGCGCGGCCGGCCGTGATGCCGCTGCTCGGGCTGCGCATCGAGCGCGTGCTAGCTGGCGCGAGCGACGCGGTCGGCCGCACGCTGTCGGCCGACGACGTCGACGCGATCCGCCGCGCGGTTGAGGCGGCGGCCGTCAACGCGCCGATGGTCGACGGCATCGATGCGGCGCTGGCCGCGATCGACCTGACGACGGCGTGCGCGAGCAACAGCTATCGCGCGTACGTCGAAGCGGCGCTCGCGCGCACCGGCCTCGCGCGCTTTTTCGGCGACCGGTTGTTCTGCGCGGATTCGGTCGCGCGGCCGAAGCCGGCGCCCGACGTGTATCTGGCAGCCGCACGCGCGCTCGGCGTGGTGCCCGCGCAATGCCTGGTGGTCGAGGACAGCGTGACCGGCATCACCGCGGCGGCCGCGGCCGGCATGACCGTGCTCGGCTTCGTCGGCGGCGGGCACGCGTCGGCGGCGCAGATCGACGCGTTGCGCGGCATCGGCGCGCGGCACGTATTCGACGACATGCACGAGCTGCCCGGCTACGTCGCGCGCTGGCAGGCGACGGGCGCGGTGCTGCCGAACTAGCAATCAGGAACGAAGGCGCGCCGCTTTCAACGCGGCGCATCACGAACGAACGGAGACAGATCATGGCAAGCGTGCTCCTGCGCAACATCGCGAAGCGCTACGACGACACCGAAGTGCTGCGCAACGTGAACCTCGACATCGCCGACGGCGAATTCGTCGTGTTCGTCGGCCCGAGCGGCTGCGGCAAATCCACGCTGATGCGGATGATCGCCGGCCTGGAAGACATTTCGAACGGCGACCTGCTGATCGACGGCGCGAAGGTCAACGACGTGCCGAGCGCGAAGCGCGGCATCGCGATGGTGTTCCAGTCGTATGCGCTGTACCCGCACATGACGCTGTACGACAACATGGCGTTCGGCCTGAAGCTCGCCGGCGCGAAGAAGCCCGAGATCGACCAGGCCGTGAAGCAGGCCGCGAAGATCCTGCACATCGATCACCTGCTCGACCGCAAGCCGAAGCAGTTGTCGGGCGGCCAGCGGCAGCGCGTCGCGATCGGCCGCGCGATCACGAGGAAGCCGAAGGTGTTCCTGTTCGACGAACCGCTGTCGAACCTCGACGCCGCGCTGCGCGTGAAGATGCGGCTGGAGTTCGCGCGGCTGCACGACGAGCTGAAGACGACGATGATCTACGTGACGCACGACCAGGTCGAGGCGATGACGCTCGCCGACAAGATCGTCGTGCTGTCGGGCGGCGCGGTGCAGCAGGTCGGCACGCCGAACGCGCTGTATCACGCGCCGGCGAACCAGTTCGTCGCGGGCTTCATCGGCTCGCCGAAGATGAACTTCCTGAAGGGCACGGTCGAATCGGCCGATGCGGGCGGCGTGCTCGTGCGCTTCGACAGCGGCGAGACGCAGCATGTCGCGGTCGATGCGGCGGGGCTGCAGCGCGGCGCCGCGGTGACCGTCGGCGTGCGGCCCGAGCATCTGCTGGTCGATGCGGCGGCGGGCGTCGCCGCGCGGACGATGGCCGTCGAGTCGCTCGGCGACGCCGCGTACCTGTATGCGGAGTCGGCCGTCGCACCGGACGGGCTGATCGCGCGGATTCCGCCGCTCGACACGTACCGCACCGGCGAGGCGCTGCGCGTGCATGCGCAGGCCGAGCACTGCCACCTGTTCGACGAGCACGGGCAGGCGCTGCGGCGGCTCAGCGCGCACGCGAAGGCGGCTTGACGGCCGCGCGCCGGTTACAGCCGCAAATGCTCGGCCATGTAGTCGACGAACGCGCGCAGCTTGGGCAGCGGATGGCGGCCCGACGGCCATAGCACGTAGAACGGCGTGCGGCTCGCGACGTGATCGTCGAGCACTGCGCGCAGCCTGCCGTCGGCGAGCGTGTCGCGCACGAAGAACTCGGGCAGGCACGCGATGCCGAGCCCGCGCAGCGCGAAGCACAGGCGCGTCTCGGCGTTGTTGCTGACCATCGAGACGGGTACCTCCGGCGGCGTGCCGGCGCGCGGCGCGCGCAGCGGCCAGATCTCGAGCTTGCCGCTGCTCGGGAATCGGTAATGCAGGCAGCGGTGCTGCGCGAGGTCGGCCGGCGTGCGCGGCGTGCCGTGCCGTTCGAGATAGTCGGGCGACGCGACCAGGTGCTGGCGGAAGTGGCCGAGCAGCCGCGACGACAGCCGGGAATCGGTCGGATGGCCGGTGCGCAGTACCACGTCGAAGCCTTCGTCGATCACGTCGACGATCCGGTCGCTGAAATCGATGTCGAGCTCGATCTCCGGATACGCGGCCATGAAATCGGCGAGCACCGGCAGTAGCAACGTGCCGATCGTCGGCAGGCTCACGCGCAGCCGCCCGCGCGGCGCCTCGACGCTCTGCGTCAGTTCCTGCTCGGCCGCGTCGATTTCGGCGATCACGCGCCGGCATCGTTCGAGAAAGCGCGTGCCTTCGGCCGTCAGCGTGATGCTGCGCGTGCTGCGGTGAAAGAGCCGCACGTTCAGGCGTGCCTCGAGCCGCGCGATGCGCTTGCCGATCGCCGATGCCGACAGTCCGAGCGCTCGGCCGGCCGCGACGAAGCTGCGCGTTTCCGCGACCTGGACGAACACGACGAAGCCGCCAAGATTTTCCATGCAGGTTCCCGATTGCGGACACCCATGTCCGGAGTGTCCGGAACTCTAACCCGATTTTTCTTCTCGTGCCGGCTCCCTACGATGGGCGTTCCTTCACTGTTCGAGGTCACGCCATGTCATCACTGCCTGTCACCGCCCGCCGCGCCGAACCGGATGCCGCGCTGCGCGCCCGGCTCGATGCCGTGCTCGACCGCGCGCTGGCCGATGCGCGCGCGGTCGGCGCGGTCGTGCTGGTCGCGCGCGACGGCGAATTGCGTTATGCACGCGCGGCCGGGCTGGCCGATCGCGAAGCCGGCACGCCGATGCGCGAGGACACGCTGTTCCGGCTCGCGTCGGTATCCAAGCCGATCGTGACGGCCGCCGCGATGCGGCTGGTCGCGGCATCGAAGATCGGGCTCGACGAGCCGGTCGCGCGCTGGCTGCCCGCGTTCACGCCGACGCTCGCGGACGGCACGCCGGCGAACATCACGCTGCGGCATCTGCTGTCGCACACGGCCGGGCTCGGCTATCGCTTTCTCGAAGCCGACGCCGACGGCCCGTATGCACGCGCGGGCGTGTCCGACGGGATGGATCGCGCGAGCCTGTCGCTCGCCGAGAACGTGCGGCGCATCGCCGGCGTGCCGCTGCAGTTCGCGCCCGGCACGTCGTGGGGCTACTCGCTTGCGACCGACGTGGTCGGCGCGCTGATCGAGGCGGTCGACGGCCGCCCGCTCGCCGACGCCGTGGCGGCGCTCGTGACGACGCCGCTCGGGATGGCCGACACGGCATTTTTCACGCATGACGCGGCGCGTCTGGCGACGCCTTACGTCAGCACGCCCGACGTGCCGCGCCGGATGGCGGACGACGATCTCGTGCCGGTGTTCGACGGCACGGTCGGTATCCGCTTCGAGCCGGCGCGCGCGTTCGACGCGACCGCGTGGCCGTCGGGCGGCGCGGGCATGGTCGGCACCGCGCACGATTGCCTGACGCTGCTCGATACGCTGCGCACGGGCCTCGACGGCTGGCTCGCACCGCGCTGGATCGACGAGATGGCGCGGGTGCAGCCGGGCGCGCACGACTTGCCGGATGCGCCGGGATTCGGTTTCGGACTCGGTTTTTCCGTGCTGCATGACCCGGTGGCCGCGCAATCGCCGGAGTCGGTCGGCACCTGGCGCTGGGGCGGTGCGTACGGGCATGCGTGGTTCGTCGACCGCGCAGCCGGGCTGACGGTCGTCGCACTGACCAATACGTTATACGAAGGGATGCACGGGCGCATCGTCACCGACGTGCGCGATGCGGTGTATGGCATCGACGACCGGAGCGCGGCATGAGCGAGTGCGTATCCGTCTCCGACCGCGCTGTCGATCGTGCGGCAGATTCGTCCGCGCCGGCTCGTGCACGTCTGCCCGTCGCGAACCTGTTCGCGCTGGCCACCGCCGGCTTCATCACGGTGCTCACCGAAGCGTTGCCGGCCGGCCTGCTGCCGCTGATGAGCGCCGACCTGCACGTGACCGAGGCGCTGATCGGTCAACTGGTGACCGTCTACGCGCTGGGTTCGATCGTCGCGGCGATCCCGCTCGTCGCCGCGACGCGTGCGATGCGCCGGCGCCGGTTGCTGCTCGCGGCGCTGGCCGGCTTCGTCGTGTCGAATGCGCTGACGGCCGCGTCGCCGTACTACGCGCTCACGCTGGCCGCGCGCTTCGTCGCGGGGATGTCGGCCGGGCTGCTGTGGGCGCTGCTGGCGGGCTACGCGAGCCGGCTGGTCGACCCGTCGCTGCGCGGCAGGGCGATCGCGGTCGCGATGCTCGGCATACCGGCAGCGATGTCGATCGGCATTCCGGCCGGCACGGCGCTCGGCGCGATGTTCGGCTGGCGCGTCGCGTTCGCCGGGATCACGGTCGCGGCGCTGGCGCTGATCGGCTGGATTCGCCTGCGCGTGCCCGACTATCCGGGCCAGCCGGCCGGCGCGCGCGAGCCGGTGCTCGGCGTGATGGCGCTGCCCGGCGTGCGGCCGGTGCTGACGGTGATGTTCGCGTACGTGCTCGCGCACAACATGCTGTACACGTACGTCGCGCCGTTCCTTGCGGGCGTGCGGATGGGCGCGCAGGTCGATGTGGTGCTGTTCGTGTTCGGCGTCGCGTCCCTCGTCGGCATCGCGCTGACGGGTGCATGGATCGGCGTCGCGCAGCGGCGGCTGACGCTCGCGAGCATCGCGCTGTTCGCATTGGCGGCGGCGATGCTCGGCGCCGGGTCGGGGATGACGTTCGTCTATGCGGGCGTCGTGCTGTGGGGGCTCGCGTTCGGCGGCGCGCCGACGCTGTTCCAGACGGCCACCGCGAACGCGGCGGGGGAGTCGGCCGACGTCGCGCAGTCGATGCTGGTGACGGTCTGGA